>NZ_DBMDDV010000044.1:0-8251 GCF_057431175.1 Gemmiger sp.
CGCTACTGTAAATCGATTGGAACAGGATGCTTTTTCAACACGAATTATTCGAACTATCAAGATGAGCGATGCACAGCAATGGATTATTTCTTTATTCGAAGAAGGAAAAAGCACAGGAACTATCAAAACAATTTTGGCAGTCGTAAAGCCTGCATTTCAAATGGCATGTGAGGAAGATGCTATTCTCAAGAATCCGTTTCAGTTTAAGCTGACAAATTACATTCCCAATAATCGTAAGCAGCGAACCGCATTAACCGATATCCAGCAAAAGAATCTTCTTGCCTATATGGAAAGCAGCACTGTCTACAGCAAACATTTAGACCTGTTTATCGTTTTGCTTTGGACAGGGCTTCGTGTTAGTGAATACTGCGGACTCACAGTAGATGATATTGATTTTGATCTTATGCGAATCCGGGTTGAGCGGCAGTTGATTTATGGAAAAAATGGGGTCAATTATATTGCCAAGCCTAAAACCGCACAGGGTACGCGATATATTCCAATCACGCAAAAGACTTATGCCAGTTTACAGCGGTTGGTACGCAGCAGTCAACAGAACCATGTGATTTCTGTTGTAGACGGGTACAGTGGTTTCATTGCCTTAAAGCGTAGCGGCAAACTACAAGCACGATATGACATTGAGCATGTATTTCATGACTTGAGAAGAGCCTATAATCGCGATAACCCCGACAAGCAGATTCATACGTTATCTCCTCATGTACTACGTCATACATTTTGTACAAACATGGCAAATGCCGGGATGGATGTCAAAAACTTACAATATATCATGGGCCATGCTGATGTTTCTATGACACTGAATGTGTATACCCACGCAACGTATACTCATGCATCTGCACAAATGTTGAAGTTAGTGAATTCTGATGGCAAAACATCAATTTGCGGTGCCTAAATTTTACCGTACTGTACGTGTTTTACTACACCACTTACTACACCAAACCACGGTTTAGATGTAAAGATTGACGTAGTTTTACATGTCGTTCGGTAAAACGCAAGCTACTTCCCTAATTCCACGAAATTTTTCCACATTTTGCGACAATAATGTTTTTGACGTTTTACAGTTGTATTTTGAACTTCTTTTCCTTAAAAGCATAGTTGCAATCACAAAACTATTAAATATAGCACAGAATTGTGAAATTCCCAAAACAAAAGGTGCATTATGTCCAAAAAAGAGCCGTTTGGTATTTACATTCATATTCCCTACTGCAAGGCAAAATGCCGGTACTGCGATTTTTACTCGGCCCCAGGTGCACGCGGCGTGCCGCAGAGCTACGTGGACGCACTGCTGCGGGAGCTGGCGAGGAACACCCGCTGCCCCGATACTGTGTATTTCGGCGGCGGTACGCCCGGGCTGCTGTCGCCCACACAGGTCGATGCTTTGATTCAAGCCGCTGCCCCCTTGCCCGGCGCAGAAATCACCTTGGAGGCGAATCCCGACATCGTAACGTCCGAGACGCTGCGCGGGTTCAGGGCAGCGGGCGTAACACGCATCAGCTTTGGTGTGCAGAGTGCCGACGATGCCCAGCTGCGCCGGTTAGGCCGCACCCACACGGCCGCCGGGGCTGCGCAGGCGCTGGCTTGGGCGCGGGAGGCCGGGTTTGACGAGATCTGCGGCGACATTATGCTGGCGCTGCCCGAGTACACGAACGCCGAGTTTGACCGCACGCTGGCGTTGCTGCGCGACGGCGGCTGCACGCATATCTCGGCCTATTTATTAAAGGTAGAACCGGGCACAGCCTTTTACCGCAGCCCGCCTGCAGGCCTGCCAGACGGCGATGCGGCGGCGGATTTTTACCTGTACGCCGTGCAGCAGTTGGAGGCTGCGGGCTACCGCCAATACGAAATCAGCAATTTTGCCCGCCCGGGCCACGAAGGGCGGCACAATTTGTTATATTGGAACTGCAACGACTACTGGGGCATCGGCCCGGCAGCCCACAGTTGCGTGGACAATGTGCGGCGGTTCTGGCCCGGGGATGTGCAGGGGTTTATTGACGGCACGATCCACGAGGAAATCGAGGGCGACTGCACAGTCGAGGATTATCTGCTGATGCAGCTACGGCTGGTCAGCGGACTGGATATCACCGAGTACGAGCGGCGCGGCGGGCAGTTCACGGCGGCGCAGCGGGCGTTCATGCGGCAGTGCGTGGGCCACGGGTATGCAACGCTGGATGGCAATGTGTTCCGCCTGACCCCCGCCGGGATGGTGGTGCAGAACGCGATATTGGCGGAATTGATATGAAAAAGGAAAGCACGCCCACGCGATAGTTTTCGCTCGGGCGTGCTTTTTTATACTTCTTTTACCGGCCAGCCCAGCAGGTCGGCGGCGGTGCGGTCATGGGTGACCAAAATCGTAGGCCGCGCCCCTGCCAGCCGCTTTGTGGCGGCGACAGCATCGGCGACAAGCTCGGCGTCCATGCCGGTGAAGGGTTCATCCAGCAGCAGCGTGGCAGCATCCTTGCAGAGCAGCGCCCGCAGCAGGGCGGCGCGGCGCTTCTGCCCGCCGGAGAGCCGTGCAGCGGGCAAAGCCAGCTCGGCATCGGTAAAGCCCAGGCCGCGCAGCTCCCGCTCTGCCTCCTGCGGTGTCAGACCATGGCCTGTCAGCGTCAAGTTCACGGCGGCGGTCAGCTGCGGGCAGAGGCGATCCTCCTGAAATACGGCAGCGGGCGTTTCCACGCCTGTGACCGTGCCGGAGTCAGCCGTTTCTAACCCCAGCAGAATGCGCAGCAGCGTCGTTTTACCACAACCGGAACGGCCCATCAGCACCATAGGGCGGTCGACCGTCCAGCTGAAATTCTGCAAAACCGGCGTGGTGCCAAACTTCTTGCAGAGATTTTCTATCACAATGCTCATGTGCGCACCTCCCCGCAAAGGCGGGCTTTCACCGTGCGCAGGCCCCAGGCCGCTACGGCGGACAGCACCGCCGACAGCAGCACGATAACCAGCGTCCAGGCAAACACATCTGGTGTGGACAGCGTGATTTTGGCGCGGTAGAGCGCGTCGCCAACGCTGTGATCCGGCAGACCGATGACCTCCGCCGAGACGCCGCTCTTCCAGCACATGCCCATGGCGGCGATGCAGCTTTCGCAGAACGACGGGAAAACGCCCGGCAGCCAGATGTACCGCAGCCGCGCGGACAGCGGCAGACGGTAGACTTTCGCCATTTCCAGCAGCTTCGGGTCGGTGTCAGCAATGCCGCCCAGCACACCCGCGTAGACCACCGGCAGCACATGGGTAAAGCTGACAATGACCGAAAGGTTCGCGCTGCGCACCCAGAGCAGGGCCAGAATGACAAAGCTGGCGACGGGCATGGCGCGGATCAGCTGCATGGCCGGGTCAATGAACACCCGCACCCAATGCCAGCGCGCCCCCGCCGCACCAAGAAGCAGGCCCCCCGCTGCTGCCAGCAGGAAGCCCGCCACTATGCGCAGCGCACTGAATACGATGCGCTGCCAGAACGCAGCCGTGGGTGCCAGCTGCGCCAGCGCCCCCAGCGTTTGCAAAGGCGTAGCCAGAAACAGCCCGCCGTGCCCCAGCCCCATGGCGGCAAACTGCCAAATCAGAATCCACACGAGGATAGCAGCGGCTTTTTGCCACAGCGGAGTTTGTAGGGGTCGATGCTCGCATCCGCCCCTGCAAGAGGGGATTAAATCAGATTTAGCCTGCATAGTAGAAGTCGTCGGCAGGCAGGGTGCCGCCCACACTGGCGGGGTCAGCGGCGTACAGAACGTTGAAGTACGTCTCGAGGTCGGTCTTCATCTCATCGCCGGTCTCAAAGATGATGTTGCACTGAGGCAGCGCCTTCTGGGCCAGAGCGGCCTTGGCAATGATGCCGTACTCCTCGCACAGGGCAGCGGTGCCTTCCAGGTCATTGTTTGCGGCCTCAACGCTGGCGGCATAACCGTCCATGAAGGCTGCGAACGCCTCGGGGTCATTCTCGACGGCATCCTTGCGGACGACCAGAACGCCGGTGACGAGCTTGGAACCGGCCACCTTCTGCCATTCCTCGTTCATGTCCAGGGCAACGCGCAGGCCCTCGACCTGGGACAGAGCGCTGGTGACGAAGGGCTGGGGCAGCATGGCAATGGTCGCCTCACCGGCCTGGACTTTGCTCAGGGCCTCGGTGGCCTCGCTGCAATACTCAATGGTGACGTCGCTGTCGGGATCGATGCCGTTCTCGCTCAGGACATAGCGCAGGACGTACTCAGGCGTTGCTCCCTTGCCGGTGGTGACGATGGTCTGGCCTTTCAGGTCCTCGACCGAATTGACAGTCTCGCCGTTCTCGACGATGTAGAGCACGCCCAGCGTGTTGATGCAGGCGACTTCGACTGCACCGTTGGTCTTGTTATACAGGGTCGCAGCCAGGTTGGCGGGCACAGCGGCGGCGTCCAGCTCGCCCTTGACCAGCAGCGGGACGATCTCGTCAGCCGCACCGTACATCGTGAAATTGTAGTTCTCGGCAACCTCATCGGCCATCAGGTTGACCAGGCCCATCGTGGTGGGGCCTTTCAGACCGGCAATGCGCAGGGCAGCCTCGGCGGCATCGGTGTCGGCGGACTCGTCGGTGGCAGGCTCGGCCTCGACGGCGGATTCAGCGGCAGATTCCACGGTGGACTCGGCCACGGATTCCGCAGCGGACTCGCTGACAGCGGCGGTAGCGCCGCAGCCAGCCAGAGATGCACAGAGAGTAAACGCCGTAACAGCGGCGAAAACACGTTTCAACTTCATAAAAATCTTATCCTCCTTGTTGCTTTTGCGGCCCTACTATACTATAATAAATGTGAATTGTCTGTTGCACTGGCAACAGGATACCCTTTTGTAACCACCCAAGGAGCCGTATGGACTATACACCCTACTACGAGACGATGCGCCGCACCCGCCTTTTGCGCGGGATGACCGACGCCGAGCTGGACACGCTGATGACCTGCTTTGCGCCCCGGGTGCGCCGCTATGCCAAGGGCGAGCTGCTGCTGATGGCCGGGTACGAGACGCGGGAAGTCGGCCTGGTGCTGGAAGGTTCCATCACCGCCAGCAAGCCGCTGGCCGACGGCAGCACGGTCGTTATCTCCCACATGGGGCCGGGCGGTGTGTTTGCCGATGTTTTGGCCGGTGGGCGCAGCCGCAGCCCGGTCAATGTAGCTGCTGCCGAGCCGTGCCTGGCGCTCTACCTGCCCTGCGAGGCGTTGCTGCGCCCCTGCGCCGCGCTGCACAGCGCCCATTTGAAGTTGCTGCAGAACTGGCTGGAAACCATCAGTGACAAATATTTTGCGCTGGACCGCCGTTTGGAGCTGATTTGCTGTAAGAGCCTGCGTGGGCGCATCTGTATGTGGCTGCTGGAACAGCGGGAGCGCTGCGGCGCGGACACCTTTACCACCAGCATGAACCGCACCGAGCTGGCTGCCTTTTTGAACTGCGACCGCAGTGCGCTTTCCCGCGAGTTGAGCCGTATGCAGGAGGAAGGGCTGATCGAGCTGTTCCGGGGCAGCTTTAAACTGCCGGATCCCGAGCGGCTGCGGGCCGCCTGCCCATAAGTACCCATAAAATAAACACATCGAGGTTATTTGTATGAACAACCGCACTGAACCGATTTTGTACATCGTCATCCCCTGCTACAACGAGCAGGAGGTTTTACCCATCACTGCGCCGATGTTTTTGCAGAAAATTAACGATCTGGCCGCGGCGGGCAAGATCAGCCCGGACAGCCGCGTGCTGTTTGTGAACGACGGCTCAAAGGACCGCACCTGGGAAATCATCAACGAATTGGCCACCAGTGACGAGCATTACGTCGGCATCTGCCAAAGCCGCAACCGCGGCCACCAGAACGCCGTGCTGGCGGGCTTGATGGAGGCAAAGAGCCGCTGCGACATCACCATTTCCATCGACTGCGACGGCCAGGACGACATCAACGCCATGGACGGCATGGTGGATGCCTACCGCGACGGTTGCGATATCGTCTACGGCGTGCGCAGCAAGCGGGATACCGACACGTTTTTCAAGCGTTTTACCGCCGAGAGTTTCTACAAAATCTTGAATGCCATGGGTGCGGAAGTTGTCTTTAACCACGCGGACTACCGCCTGATGAGCGCCCGCGCACTGGAAGAGTTTGCGAAATTCAAAGAGGTCAACCTGTTCCTGCGCGGCATGGTGCCGCTGGTGGGCTTTAAATCCACCTGCGTGACCTACGAACGCCACGAGCGCATTGCGGGCGAGAGCCACTATCCCCTGTCCAAAATGCTGGCGCTAGCTTTCGACGGCATCACGAGTTTGTCCACCAAGCCGATTCGGTTCATCACCGGCTTTGGCGTGTTTGTGGCGCTGGTCAGCTTCATCGGCGTGCTGTGGGCTGTCATTGAGGCCGCCATGGGCCTGACCGTTTCCGGCTGGGCATCGATGACGAGCATCATCTGCTTTGTGTCTGGCGTGCAGCTGATTTGCCTGGGCGTGATCGGTGAGTACATTGGCAAAATCTACCTGGAATCCAAGCACCGCCCGCGCTATATTATCAGCGAAACGACGCCGAATTTTGGTGAAGCCAAGGAGGATGCACAATGAGCCGCCAGGTATGGAAGGGGTCTACTCTGCTGAACCCGGAGCCGCCGGTGTTGGTCAGCTGCGGCAGCCCCGACAAGCCGAACCTTATCACCGTGGGCTGGACCGGCACCATCTGCACCCAGCCGCCGATGCTGTCCATCAGTGTGCGGCCCGAGCGGTACAGCCACCATTTAATTCAAGAAAGCGGCGAGTTCGTCGTGAACCTGCCCACCGAGAGCTTAGTCCGGGCCATCGACTGGTGCGGCGTCAAGAGCGGCCGCGACGTGGACAAGTTTGCCGCCATGCACCTGACCGCCGCCCCCGCCGCCAAGGTGGGCACGGTTTTGGTCGAGGAAAGCCCGGTGAATTTGGAGTGCAAGGTCACGCAGGTCATTTCTTTAGGCAGCCATGACTTGTTCTTGGCGGAGTGCGTCGCCGTAGATGTGGACGAGCGGCTGCTGGATGAAAGCGGGAAATTGTGCTTGAACAAGGCAAAGCTGATTGTGTACAGCCATGGAGATTACCTGGCGCTGGGGCGCAAGCTGGGCAGCTTTGGGTATAGTGTCAGGAAGAAGAAAAAGGCGATCAAAAAATAATAGGGGCAAATTCCATATCCGCCCCTCGGCTAAAAGGCCGCCGCGCTGTAAAGGCAAGGCTGCGGGCCGCAGATGTGCGGCCCCTACAGCTCTGCTAAAGCACAAATAAAAACACCGTTCACAGAGATTTTTCTCCGTGAACGGTGCTTCTTTTTTTACAATATTCCCTTACTCTTGAGGATGCCGACCAGCACTACGATGACCAGAGCGGCTACGCAGACGCCGATGAAGATGTCTATGTATTTCAGCGGAACCTTGCGGAATTTCTCGTAGAAATTCTCAAAGGCATTCAGCTGGCTGCGGTCGGGGCGGTCGGGTTTCTTTTCGGTCTCGGGAGTAGTCTTTTCTTCGCCCATAGGTTACTTCTTCGCCAGGTACTTGCGCAGGTCAAGGGCAACGGCGATGACGATGACAAGGCCCTGTGCAATGTAGGTGTAGGCGGGGTCGACGCCGAGGAACTGCAGGCAAATCTTCAGGACTTCAAAGACCAGAACACCGACCAGAACGCCGGAGACCTTGCCGACGCCGCCGTTGGTGGAAACGCCGCCGATGGTGCAGGCTGCGATAGCTTCCAGCTCATAGCCGTTGCCGGTGTTGGTGGAAGCGCCGCCGGCCTTTGCGCCGACGAGGAAGCCGCCGAGAGCATACATGCAGGAGGCCAAGATGTAGATGCGGATCAGGGACGCGGTGACGTTGACACCGGCAACCTGAGCGGCGTTCTCGTTGCCGCCGATGGCGTACATGTACTTGCCGTGACGGGTCTTATTGTAGAGGAACCAGAAGAAGATGCCGACGATCAGTGCAAAGATGGCCAGGAACGGGATGGGGCCCAGCGTGCCGCTGGCAACGGTCAGGTAGCTCTGCTTGTAACCGCCCATGGGCTGGTTGTTGGTGATGACGGAGCACAGGCCGTAAACGATGGTCTGCATACCCAGCGTAGCGATGAAAGGAGGAACCTTCAGGAATGCGATAATGCAGCCGTTGATGGCACCGAAGCAGGCCATGATCGCCATGACGATTAGCAGGGCCACGGGCCACGGAATATCGGGCAGCCAGGGCAGCATGCGGGCAGAGTAGTCAACACTCTGCAGCAGCATGGCGGAGAAGCAGGC
>NZ_DBMDDV010000002.1:0-186926 GCF_057431175.1 Gemmiger sp.
GGCGGCTACAAGAACATCTGGATCGTTGCGTGCGGTTCTTCCTCCAACGGCTCACTCTGCGCGCGGCAGTTTATCCGCCGCCACCTGAAGTGCGAGGTCAAGATCGTCACCCCGTTTCATTTTGTATCCAGTGAGAATGATTTCGGCGAGACGGATATGGTCGTTGTTGTCAGCCAAAGCGGCTACAGCCTGAACGCGCTGGACGCCATCAAGGTCATCGAGGCAAAGGGCCGCCGCTGCATCGGCCTGACCGGCGACGTCAACAGCGATCTGGGCAAGGTGTGCGATGTTGTCGCCAACTACGGTGTCGGGCGCGAAACGGTCGCCTATGTCACCCGCGGCGTCACCACGCTGGCACTCTTCTTTATGCTGTTCGCCGTGGAGGCTGCTGTCCGCCTGGGCATCAAGACCGCTGCCGAAGGCGAGGCTGTCAAGCAGCAGCTGCTGAAGGCCGCAGACATCAATGCCGCCGTACAGGCACAGACCCCTTCCTTTATTAAAGAGCATTACCGTCAGCTGTCCGGCATGACCAACGCCTATGTCTGCGGCGTAGGTGCCAACCTTGGCACCGCAAGCGAGGGTGCGCTGAAATTCGGCGAGACCGTCAGCATCCCCACCGCCGTCTACGAGGTCGAGGAGTACATCCACGGCCCCAACATCCAGATGACCCCCCGCTACAGCGTATTTCTGATTGACGGCGGCGAAGGCACGGAGCGCATCCACCGCATCTTTGAGGGTACCAAAATCGTGACGGATAACGCCTTCCTGCTGACGCGCTGCGCCGATTACAAGGACGAGCACAATGTTATGTATGTGCCTATGGATGTGCCGGAGGAAATCACCCCGCTGTGCTGGCTGCCCTTCTTCCAGATGACTGCCTGCCAGCTGACGGATGACCTGGACCGCTGGAACAAGCACCCGCTGCAGCGCGCGATGGAAAAGTTCGTTTCCTCCAAGAGCGCAAACTATGTCAACAGCCCCTTCAGTGAAGACACGCCGGGCCGCGCGTAAGAGCGATGGCGTGGATATCTGCTGTATTTTTCTGTCTGGGTGCTGCGGATACCTTGTTGGGTGATCGGCTGGGATTGGGCAGCGCCTTCCGGCAGGGCTTCGCCGCCGTGGTGGATCTGCTGCTGCTCATGACCGGCTTTATGGCATTGGCACCGTGGCTGGGAACCCACCTGGCCCCGGTTATCACGCCGGTGTTTTCCGCCGTGGGCTGTGACCCTTCCCTGTTCGCCTCGCTGTTTTTGAGCTGCGATGCAGGCGGCGCCGTGCTGGCCGCACAAATCGCACAGGAACCGTCCGCCGGGCTGTACAATGGTTTGATTGTGGCGGCCTTTCTCGGTTCCACGATCAACGGTACGATTCCGCTGGCGCTGGGTCAGCTGACAGGCACCAAACGAGCCGCCGCCGTTCGCGGATTGTTTCTCGGCTTTCTGGTCCTGCCGGTGGGCTGCCTGCTCACCGGGGCGCTGTGCGGCATCCCCTTGTCAGTTCTGCTGCACAACACCTGGCCGGTACTGGCTGTCGCGGTTCTGTTGCTGCTGCTTTTCAAATCCGGCAGCAGCGCGATCGGTCCGATCTTCAACGGCATCTCTCTGGCCGTGCGCGGTCTGACCCTGTTCGGCTTTTGCATCTCCGTTTTGCAGGAAACGACCGGTATTGTGCTGCTGGAGGGGCTGACCCCCTTGGCGGAAATCTACCCGGTCATATGCAGTATCGGTGCGTTTCTTGCCGGGATCCTGCCGTTTTTCGCCTTTGTGCAGCGTCTGTTGACCGCACCGCTGGCCAAGCTGGCCGCACGGCTGCAGCTGGAGCCTGCCTCCATCACCGGTCTGGTTGTGACCTCCGCCAACTGCATCCCCACATTGCTGAGTCTTGATACGTTGGAGGAACGCGGCATCACACTGAACACGGCCTATGCCGTGGTAGCTGCTTACAGCGTCGGCGATTTTCTGGCATTTACCCTGCAATTCAGCCCTGCACACGCACTGCCGATGATGGCAGGCCGCCTTTTAAGCGGCTTGCTGGCAGTAGTGCTCTGCTTGAAAACAACACCCAAAACCACCTGAATCAACACCCCCAACGGGCAGCCAAAGCCCGTTGGGGGTGTTGGTGTTTTCCTATATCGTTCCATGGCAGCACCAATGACAAAGGGACCGCCTTGGCGGTCCCTTTGTCGAAGGATATATCCTGTCAGCGGCACGCACGCCAACAAAGCGAGAATTGTGCGGCGATGCCTTAGGGCAACACCGCACAATTCCCGCCTTACGGCTTAAGCACCGCTCCGGCGGCTGCGGCACGGCATCTGCGTTGCCAAAATGCTCGATAATACACAAAGTATTATCTGCGCTTTTGGCTTAGCAGCTGCCGCACCTCGCTCGCCGTATCGGCACTTAGAATTATGCGGTATTGCCTTAGAAAATTTCCTGCTTTACTGTCAGATGCCCGGTTTTGATTGGGCCTTTATTTTTTGGCTGACTTTTGCGGGTGGTCAGACGAAATCCTCCCGCATGGGGGTGAAGATGTCCAGCAGGACGCCTGGCTCCAAGGCCTCGCAGCCGTGGATGATGCCGTCGGTTTTCAGCATCGTGTCCCCGGCGGTCACTTCGCGCACTTCGTCGCCGATGGTAAAGCGGAAACGGCCCGACACGACATAGGTGATCTGGGTGTGGGGATGGCTGTGCAGCGTACCCACTGCGCCTTTTTCAAAGGTGTTTTCCACGCACATCAGGCCTTTGTTATAGGCCAGCACGCGGCGGGTCACGCCGGGGCCTGCAGGCTCGGGCAGGGTCTCGGCATGGGGGACCCATACGGTATTTTCATGCTTTTTCTCCATGGATACTTCGCTCCTTTATTTTGCGGTGTGCTGCTTTTCGGCGGGCAGCTTTTCCTGCACGAATTTCCCTTTCGCGCGTTGCACTTTCCCCATCATAGCACGGTGCGTGGCAGGGTGCAAGCGTATTTCGGCAAAAGCTTTGACCGGTCTTGCCAAGATTTCGCCAAGGCGATGTAATAAAATCATGAAAATTTCACCGGAAAGGAGCGCCCCGCATGAACTTTTTCCAACGGCATATGACCCTGAAGGAACGTATCGTCCTGTTTTTGGGGGCGTTCTTCACGGCGCTGCTCTTCTGCCGGAACGCCGCCGAAAACAGTGTGACCGGTTGGCTGGTGACCTATTTTAAGGACAGTGGCATCCTGACCGCTGCGGGGTTGGGCGGCCGGTATGGCCGCCGATATCCTGCCTTACGCCGGGATGCTGGCGCTGACCGGGTTGCTCTGCCTGCGGGATAAGCACTGACATAAGGAAAAATCATTAAAACTCCCCATTTTTGACCCGGTGTCCCCGGGCTTGAAAATGAGGAGTTCTTTTGCAATCTTTTGAATTGTTACTGAAAAATTTATATAATGATGGTGGATGTGTTCAAAATTTTACCTTACATATACTCCATCGGGGTGACTTCGCCGTAGATGGCGGTGCTCATGCGGTCGTGCAGCAGCCGCATGAAATCTTGCTGCAGGCCGGGCCTTGGCTCGCCCTTGAACAGTGCAAAAACGTGGTGCTGGGTCGCCTTGCCGCCCGGCATGATAAACAGCGGCCGCTCCTTCGTCTTGACAAAGGTTGAGTAGGCGGCATTCTGGAAGGTCAGCCCCATGCCGCTCACGGCCATGCGGTAGGCGGTCATGCCGCTGGCCAAAAACAGCGTGCGCTTGGGCTGGAAATTGTAGGTTGAGCACATCCACTGGGTCTGGCGGTTCATGCGGCCTTTGACGCTGGGGCAGATGAACAGATCGTCCGCCAGCCAGTCGGCGTCGATATCCAGCGGCGCTTCCGGGCTGCAGGCGGCGTCCCTGTAGGCGGCCATCCGTGGGTTTTCGCAGCTGGTGATGAACATATACTGCTCGGATGGCAGCCGCAGATAGTGCAACGAGGAATGGTAGGCGTAGCTCTCGACGATGGCGATGTCCAGCACACCGTTGAGCACCTTGTCCAACATATTGATGTCGCGGTCCTCAAAGATGGTCAGCCGCATATCAGGGTAGAGGCGGTTCAACTCCGGCATGACAGAGGAAAGCCAGATGCTGCCGCGGTTGCGCCCGATGCCGATGTTGATCCGCAGTTCCGGATCATGGGAGGAAAAATCCGAAAGCTCCTGGTGCAGCCGGTCCTGCATGACACAAATCTTTTCCAGCTCGGACAGGTAGTAGGCCCCGGCCTTGGTGATGCGGATGGGCGTGGTGGAGCGGTCAAACAGACGTACGCCCAGTTCCTCCTCGGTGCGGTTCAAAAACGCCGTCAGGGCAGGCTGGGAGATAAACAGACGCGCTGCCGCGCGGGTAATACTCTGCTCCTCGGCCAGGGTAGTTAAGTAGTTCAAACGGTCAGATAAGGTATTTTTCACCAAAAAAGCCCCCAAAAGTTTGTGGAATGACAATATGGTAACATAAAAAAATGACGTTGTAAAGAGAATCAAGAAAATCCATAACATTGACATTATGGGGCAATATCTGCTTTGGTATTGGAACTTCGCAAAAAAGGCTGATATGATAAAAGCACAAAATAAATCGGCCAAGCAGAACAACTTCTGTGAATAGTGTGGAGGAGGTTCTAATCCATATGAAACAGGTATTGATTGAAGAGCCGTTCAAGGTTCGTGTACGCCAGGACGCAGAGGTTCCCACCCCCAAGGTAGGTGAGGCCCTGCTGCAGGTTATGTATTGCGGTATCTGCGGCGCTGACCTGGCAAGCTACACCGGAAACCAGCCGTTCACCACCTACCCCCGTGTGCCGGGCCATGAGTTCAGCGCCCGCATCGTGGATATCCCCGAAAATGACAAGGGCCTCAAGCCCGGTGATATCGTCACCTGCAACCCCTACTTTAACTGCGGCAAGTGCTACTCCTGCCGTCGCGGTTTCGTAAACTGCTGTACGGACAACCAAACGATGGGCGTCCAGCGCGACGGCTCCTTCCAGGAGTACATCACGATGCCGGTTCAGCGTATCTTCTCCGGCAAAGGTCTGACCGCACGCCAGCTGGCGCTGGTAGAGCCGTTCTGCATCGGCCACCACGGCATCACCCGCGGTAATGTGCAAAAGGGCGATAAAGTCCTCATCGTCGGCGCAGGTCCTATCGGTATGTTTGCGATGCTCAGCGCCAAGGCCATCGGCGCCGAGGTCTACATGATCGACCTGCTGGACGGCCGCCTGGAAAAAGCAGCCCAGATGGGCGCGGACGGCGTGGCCAACGGCAAGGACCCCGAGGCATTGAAGGACCTGAACCAGAAGGTCACGAACGGTGACGGTTTCGACGTCTGCGTAGAGTGCTGCGGCGCACCCGAAACCTTCCTGACCTGCATCGACCAGGCCGCCTTCGCCGGCAAGATCATCCTGATCGGCAACGGCAAGCGCGAGACGACCTTTGTGCATTCTATCTTATTGAAAAAGGAACTGAACGTTTTCGGCAGCCGCAACGCTTACAACTCTGACTTTGAGCAGGTCATTGACATCCTGGCAAGCGGCAAGGTCGATGTGGAGGCACTGGTCAGCGCCGAATACCCGCTGGACCAGGCGGGCGAGGCCTTTGAGGCCCTGCGCCACAACAGCGGCAACCTGATGAAGGTCGTGCTGAAAGCGGCTGAATAACACTAAGGAGAAAGCCATGAGCAAAAACAACGGAGCGGAATTGCAGTTGAGCAAAAAAGGTTCAATGATGCACTATCGGCGCTTGGCAACACCGTACCTGCTGCTGGCACCCATGCTGGCGTTTGTAATGTGCTTTATGATCTGGCCCATCATCAACGTGTTTATGATGAGTACAGAGTCCTACAAGGTCACGAAACCCAACGACCGCCACTTTATCGGCCTGGAAAACTTTGTGACCGTCTTCACCAAAGACCAGATCTTCTTAAAGACGCTGGGCAACACCGCCGTCTACGTGATTCTGAGCGTCGTGTTCCAGACCGTGCTGGGTTTCTGGCTGGCATGGCTGCTGACCCGCAAGTTCAAGGGCCGCGGCGTTATCCGCGCACTGGCTCTGGTGCCCTGGGCCGTTGCCGGTTTGATGGTCGGTATCATCTGGAACCTGATGCTGGGCCAGACCTACGGCGTCATCAATGACCTGCTGCGCCGCGCGGGCATCATTGAAATGAACATTTCCTGGTTCTCCAACGGCAGCAGCGCCATGCTCGCGGCCGTCATTGCCAACATCTGGCGCGGCATCCCCTTCTTCACCATCAGCTATATGTCGGCGCTGTCCGGTATCTCCGATGATCTGTACGAGTCCGCCAAGATCGACGGTGCCAACTCGGCGGTCACGTTGTTCCGCATTACGCTGCCGATGATTAAAGACACCATCATCTTTACCACGCTGCTGCGTGCGATTTGGACCTTCAACGCTGTTGACCTGATCGTCTCCCTGACGGACGGCGGCCCGAACCGCGGCACCACCACGCTGGCGCTGTACATTATGAATACCTTCACCGGCAGCTATGATTACGGCTACGCCTCGGCGCTGGCAGTTATCTCCACGCTGATCATGATGGTCGTTGCGTTCGTCTACATCCGATTTGGCAAAATGGGCCAGACTGACAACTAAGGAGGCAAACCCATGACAAAACGTGAAGCAAAAGATCTGGGTTGGCGTTGCCTGACTTTGTATCTGCCGCTGATCCTCTTCCTGATCGGGACGCTGTTCCCCTTCTACTGGATCGTCAACACCTCTCTGAAAGACAGCGTTGAGGTTTTGAGCCTGCCCATCAAATACTGGCCCGACAATCCCACGCTGAGCAACTACTCCTACCTGTTTGAGAAGATGGGCTTTGGCAACAACGTTGCCAACACCGCCTTCGTCGCCGCACTGACCACGGTTCTGGTCACGCTGCTGAGCCTGCTCTCCGGTTACGCGATGAGCCGCTACCGCTTCTACGGCAAAACCTTCATCTACGTGCTGATGCTGGCGACCCAAATGCTGCCCGCCGTCGTCCTGATGATCCCCCTGTTCCAGACGATGGTCAAGCTGCACCTCATCAACAGCCTGTGGAGCCTGGTGCTGATCTGCACCTGCACGAACCTTCCCTTCTGTATGTTCATGATGATGGGTTATTACAGCTCAGTCCCGCGTGAACTGGAAGAGGCCGCCCAAGTGGACGGCTGCACCCTGCTGGGGGCGGTGTTCCGCGTCCTGATCCCGGTCATGCTGCCCAGCATCGTCGCCACCGGTGCATACGCATTCATCAATGCGTGGAACGTTTACGTCTACGCCACCGCGTTCATCACCGATAAAGCCAAGTACACCCTGCCCCTGGCGCTGAACGTCTTCCAGGGCGAATACGGCACCGACTACGGCAAGCTCGCCGCCGGATGCGTCATCGCACTGATCCCCGTTGTTGTAATTTTTGCCTTCATCCAGAAGCACCTCTCCGGCGGCGCGACCTCCGGTGCGGTCAAGGGATAAGGCGTAGAATTAGATTTCATTTATAGGAGGAAAACACAAATGAAAGCAACCCGTACCACCGCTGCGGTCCTGAGCGCTGCC
Organism: Gemmiger sp.; assembly: GCF_057431175.1. NCBI lineage: Bacteria > Bacillati > Bacillota > Clostridia > Eubacteriales > Oscillospiraceae > Gemmiger > Gemmiger sp. The sequence continues at coordinate 7,542 of NZ_DBMDDV010000002.1, forward strand.
ATGGCCGCTACCCTGCTGGCCGGCTGCGGCGGAAGCTCCGCCACTAGCACCGCCGCCTCGACCTCGACCGAGAGCACTGCCGAAAGCACCTCTACCGCTGCGGCTGCCCCCACCGGCGAGAAACAGACCCTGGAGTATTGGTATCACTCCGCTGACCCTGTGACCGACGCTTATTTTGAGGATTATTTCGACAAAATCAACGCCGAGCAGGACCAGTACGAGATCAAGTACACCAGCTTCTCCTTCGCCGACTTCCAGGAGAAGTTCCAGATGGCTGTCTCCACCGATACGATGCCCGACGTCGTCAGCCTGGGCTTCTCCAACGTGGCGACCTTCACCGCACAGGATTCCCTGCTGCCGCTGGATGATTACCTCGACCAGATCGAGACCCTCGACAAAATCGACAGCAGCATGGTAGACAGTATGCGCAACATCGGCGGCGGCACGCTGTACGGCATCCCCTATGCATACAACCAGGAGGTTGCCTGGTACAATACCGCCAAGTTCAAGGAGAAGGGCATCGATGCTCCGCCCGCTACCCAGAAGGAGTTCCTGGAGGACTGCGAGAAGTATGCTGACCCCGCAAACTCCTCTTACTTCTACTCTCTGCGCGGCGTGCGTCCTTACGACAGCCTGGTTGCCTGGCTGTGGACCTACACCGACGGCCTGGGCTATGACGGCTCCTGGTTCGACGAGAACGGCAAGTGCATCCTGGGCGACGCCAAGTTCGCCGAAGCCCTGGACACCTACGCCAACCTCTACAAGAACAACGAAGTCTCCGGCGACTCCATCAACAACAACTTCTCCCAGATCGTTGCAGAGTTCGGTTCCGGCGTCTCCATGTACATCATCCACAACTCTTCTTCCGAGTCTACCCACCTGACCAACTTGGGTGAGGGCAACTTCGCAGCCGCCCGCGTGCTGGCCAACGATGAGGGCCACTACTTCGCTTCCGGTCTGCAGCCCAACGTCTATTGCATCACCAACCAGGGCGACGACCACGACTACTCCGGTGCTGTTTGGCTGATGAACGTGCTGCTGGACGCCGAGTGCGAGGGCGGCATGTGCCAGGCTATCGGCCGTGTGCCCTGCAACAAGGACGTTGAAGAGCAGGATTGGTACAAGAATGACCCCGAGATGATGCTGTACGCCAGCTACCTGGAGGACGAAAACTACAAGCAGATCCAGAACCCGTACTGGCTGACTGAGTTCTCCACCTTCATCTCCGACGATATGACCGCTGACTTCCAGGCCGTTCTGATGGGCAACATGACCGCTCAGGATTGCGTCTCCGGTTGGGCCGCCAAGATCGACGAGTATCAGGCTGCCTACGAAGCACAGGCATAATTGAACATCAGCCGCAAGTAAAGGAGCATGAAAAAGCCTTTATTTGCGGCTTTTTTAGAGAAAATCAATAGGGAGGTTGCCATGGCAGATACCGTTATTTTATTCCAGGATGATTTCCAGTCTTTCCCGATCGGTCCGCTGCCCTTTGACCGCGAACATTCCGCAATGGGTGAGTATCATTACAGCCCGCTGCCAGGTTACCGAGGGCAGTGGTATGACCCCATCGCAAACTGCAACTATCGCGGCCCCAGCTGGCTCGTCACCGCCACCGACGGCGTACACTACATGGAGCAGACCCGCGTGCGCAATCCGCTGACCCACGGCGTCTGCCCGGTGCTGGCTACCGGCGAGGAGCGCTGGCAGGACTACACCTTCACTGTCACACTGCGCACCCTTTGCAGCAACGAGGAAGCCGGTGTGCTGTTCCGCTACCAGACGTCGCTGATGCACTACGCCTTCTTTATGAATGACAACAAGGTGCAGTTCTGGCGCATCGAGAAAAAAGAGCGCACGATGCTGGCCGAGGCCCCCTACGAGTACAACTGCGACCAGTACTACACGATGCGCGTGACCTGTAAGGGCAATACCTTCACCGGATCCATCAACGGCGAAAAGCTGCTGACTGTGCAGGACGACCGCTACACCTACGGCAAGGTGGCGCTGGCGGCCTTTATGCCCACCCAGTACACGAACGTGCTCATCACCACCACGCCGGAGGAGGCCGCCCGCATCGTCGAGTGCGAGGATGCCGAGCAGGCCCGCCTGGCCGAAAAGCGCAGCCACTACCCCCGCCCCAAGCTGTACAAGGTCATCGACCTCAAGGACTTCGGAGCGTCGCGACAGATTCGCTTCGGCCATCTGATGGGCGGCGACGACTGGTACTTCGTCATGGCACAACACCAGAAGCGCGTGTTCAAGGAGCGCTACTGCAACATCAGCTGCCTGACAGCCGTCAATGTCGAGACCGGCGAGGTGCTGTGGCAGGTGGGTGAGCCTTCGACCCTGGCGGTGAACCAGGACACGACCTGCGACCTGCCGTTCCAAATCTACGATATCAACAATGATGGCTACGACGAGGTCATTTTTGCCCGAGATTTCAAGGTCATGATCCTGGACGGCCGCACCGGTAAGCTGCTGCGCAGCATGGATACGCCCTACAACGACGACCCGGCGGATGAGATTCTGGGCATCGAGTTCCAGAAGCACGCATTTGACCGGCTGAACGTTGATGCTATCCGCATTGTGAACGTCTCCGGCAAGGAGCATGCCAGCGATATCCTCATCAAGGACCGTTACGCCCGCCTGTGGGTGTACGACGAGAACTTCAACCTGCTGTGGAAGTTCACCCACAACAACACCGGCCACTTCCCCTATGCCTACGACTTCAACGGCGACGGCAAGGATGAAATTTTCAGCTGCTACAACATGATCAGCAGCGACGGCAAATTGCAGTGGGAGCTGCCCATCGACACCGATCACACGGATGAAATCGTCATTGGCAAGTTTGACCCCGATATCGATGAGGAGCTGCTGGCTATTGTCTCCGGCTGGGAGGGTTTCATGATCGTGGACAAGCACGGTCACATCCTGGCCCGGGATATCAACGGCCACGGCCAGCGCATCAGCGTAGCCAACTACTGCCCGAATATGCGCGGTCTGCAGATTGCCACCACCACCTACTGGGAGAACCAGGGCATCATCTACCTGTACGACTGCAAGGGCCATGAGATTTGGCACATGGAGCCTTCCTCCAACGGTAATGTTGTGGCGCCTGTCAACTGGAAGGGCGACGGTACCGAGCTGATTTTGCTCAACGGCAACGTCAAGTACGGCGGCATGCTGGACGGTGACGGCGACCGGGTCGTGCTCTTCCCCGACGACGGCCACCCCGACCAGTGCGCCGAGGTGCTGAACCTGACCGGCGACCCGCGGGATGAAATCATCCTGTGGGATGCCCACAAGATGTACATTTATACCCAGGACCGCCCCGCACCCGATGGGCCGGTCTATCACCCGGAAAAATACCCCGAGTACAGTGCCTCCAACTACCGGGGCGAGTTCTCCTTTGCGCACTGGGACAAGGCCGGGGATTGATATTACTTCTACTTAGGAGCCTACTATGTTATACGAACGATACCTGCGGGCCTACGCAGAGCAATTCCGCAAGACAGACCGGAATATGTGGAACTACGAGGATGGCTGCGTGCTGATCGGCCTGCGTGCGCTGTACCAGGCGACCGGTGATGCGTTTTACTTTGATGTGCTGAACAGCTTTATGGAGCGATACATCGAGCCGGACGGTACCATTCGCCGCTATGTGGCCGAGGAATACAACCTGGACTACATCCCGGCGGGCTGCGCGCTGTATACCCTGTATGACGAGACCGGCGAGTCGCGCTACCGCAAGGCCATTGAAACGCTGGAAGAACAGCTGCGCCACCAGCCGCGCACCCCCTGCGGCAGTTTCTGGCACAAGGGCATCTACCCCAACCAGGTCTGGCTCGATGGTCTGTACATGGGTCTGCCGTTCCATGCGGCTTACGCCCTGCGGTTTGGCGATGCGGCCACGCTGGATGACATCATGCTGCAATTCCGCAACGCACGCAAGTATCTCTACGACGGAAAGACGGGTCTATACTACCACGCCTGGAACGAGACAAAGGATGTGTTCTGGGCTGACCCCAAGACCGGCCTGTCCCAAAATTTCTGGACACGGTCCATCGGCTGGTATTTGATGGCGATGGCGGATATCTACGCCATGCTGCCCGATAGCCGCGCCGACCTGCAAAAGGAGCTGGCCGCCCTCTGGAAAGAGGCCATCGACGGCATGTTGCGCTGGCAGGAGCCGGACAGCGGCCTGTTCTACCAGCTGCCTGCCCTGCCCGATGTGAAGGGAAACTACCTGGAGACCAGCGGCTCCCTGATGGTGGCGTACAGCCTGCTGAAGGGCGCGCGCCTAGGCGTGCTGGCCGAGCCGAAATACCGTACGGCGGGGGAGAAGATTTTGGTCGGCATCGAGCTGCGGCAGTTCACCGTCCACGACGGTAAGGTCGAGCTGCACGGCATCTGCAAGGGTGCGGGCTTGGGCCCGGCGGGCAACCTGCGCCGAAACGGCACCGTGGAATACTACCTGTCCGAGGATGTGGTCCACGACGAGCAGAAGGGCGTCGGCGTCTGCATGATGGCCTACGCCGAGTATCTGCAGGCCAAACAGGCCGGTGCGCTGACCGACGACTTCCCCAAAGTGGAGATTTTCAACAAGGGGTACGACCCCATCATGCCCGGCGACCCGGCGTTTATCGCCTTTGAGAAGAACCGTGTGGGCAAAACAGGGTGAGCTGTATGCAGTTTTCCATAGCAAAGCCGGAGGAAGTTGGCGTGTCCAGTGCGGCCCTCAGCCAAACGCTTGATTATCTGGCTCAGCGTCGGGTGGCGCTGCACAGCCTGCTGGTCATGCGGCATGACGCGCTGATCTGCGAAGGGTACGCGGCACCATTCACAAAAGATACGCTGCATCGTATGTACAGCGAGACGAAAAGCCTTGTGTCGCTGGCTGTCGGCGTTATGTGCGCCAAAGGGTATCTCGATTTGGACGACCATATCGTGGATCACTTTGCCGAAAAGCTCCCCCTGGGCGGCCCTAGCCCCGAGCTGGCACGGCTGACCATCCGGGATATGCTGCGCATGGCAACGCCGTACAACGGCACGACCTACAAACGGCGGCCAACTCAGGATTGGGTGGGGTCGTTCTTCACCGCGCGGACCGACCACGAGCCGGGCAGTTTCTTCTGCTATGATACCAGCAGCAGCCATACGTTGTGCGCCCTGGTGGAAAAGCGGATGGGCCGCCCCCTACTGGATGTGCTGCGCCGTGAGGCACTGGATGCCATCGGCTTTTCAGAGCAAAGCTATTGCATCCGGGATCCCATGGGCATAAGCCAGGGCGGGTCCGGCCTGATGGCTACCCCCCGGGATATGCTGGCGCTGCTCCGCCTTGTTGCGCAGGGTGGGCAGTGGGATGGCCAACAGCTTTTACCCCGAGACTATTTGCAGGCTGCCACGGCCTGGCAAATCGACAATGCTGAGAACGGCGGCAGCGGCGGCTGGGATTTTGCCCAAGGCTACGGCTACCAGTTCTGGCGGCTGACCCATAACGCATGGTCTATGTATGGTATGGGCGGCCAGCTGGCCATCTGCCTGCCGGATCAGGATATGCTCCTTGTGACGACGGCCGATACCCAGCCCCTGGCGGGCGGCGTGCAGACGATTCTGGATGCCTTCTGGAACTGCCTGCTGCCCGGCGTGGCCGATGCTGCGCTGCCCGCAAACCCTGCGGCTTATGCCGAACTGACGAAAAAGTTATCCACCATGCAGCTTCCGATTGTGGAAAACCTGGCGGCCCCCGACACCGAGCTTTGCTGTGCGACGGTGCAGATGGGCCTCAATGCTCCCGGCCTGACGGCCCTGCAGCTGCAAGAAAACGCACTGGTGCTGCACTACGGCGGCAAGACCTGCACGCTGCCTTTCCGGACGGGGGCATTGGTGCAAAGCCATCTGTGGGACGACCCCGCGCTGCCCTGTGTTATCGCCGCCGGCTGGCGTGCTCCGGACTCCCTCCTTGTCCGGGTGCATCTGCTGGGCGAGCGACTGGGCAGCCTGAGTTTGCAGCTAAAGCTGCGCCCCGGCGGTGCGACCCTGGCTCTGTGCAGCCATGAGGAACACCCCGACCCCGATTTCAGCGGCACTGCGGAAGGTGTAACCGCAGTGTGAGCCCAAGCGGGCCGCCTGCTGCCATGCGCAGCGGGCGGCTCGCGTTATTTTTACAGGCACGGCCCTTGCAAAGTGCGGCGGAATGTGCTATGCTATTTTTGTACAAAAGGGGAGCTTGCGTCAAGCGGGCTGAGAGTGGGCTGTATCGCCCTGACCCGTAACCTGATTTGGATAATGCCAACGTAGGGAGATACGCGCACGACCACTCTTTGTGAGTTTTTATGCGGATATGTCTTTGCAGGCGTATCCGCATTTTACTTGCAAGGAGTGTTTTTTGTATGCTGGGTACCTGTATTGAAAATGTACGGAAGAACGTGCCATTGGTGCATAACATCACGAATTATGTCACCGTCAATGATGTGGCGAACATCCTGCTGGCCTGCGGCGGCAGCCCCATCATGTCCGACGAGCCGGAGGATGTCGAGGATATCACCACCATCTGCGGCGGGCTGAACATCAACATCGGCACGCTGAACCAGCGCAGCATCGCGGGGATGTTCCGCGCCGGGGCCAAGGCCAACGCCCTGGGCCATGTCGTGCTGCTGGACCCCGTCGGCGCGGGCGCGTCGGCTCTGCGCACCAACACGGCTGTGGAGCTGATGGAAAAGGTCAAGTTCACCGTTATCCGCGGGAATATTTCCGAGATCAAGACGCTGGCGTTGGGCAGCGGCACGACCAAGGGCGTGGACGCCGACGTGGCCGACGCTGTGACCGATGCAAACCTGGACAATGCCGTTGCATTTGTCAAGGATTTCGCCGCCAAGAGCGGGGCCATCGTTGCTGTGACCGGGGCAATCGACCTGGTCAGCGACGGCAAGACCTGCTATGTCATCCGCAATGGCCGCCCCGAGATGGGCAAGATCACCGGCACGGGCTGCCAGCTCTCCGGCATGATGACGGCTTTCGTCGTCGCCAACCCCGACAACCGGCTTGAGGCCGCCGCCGCTGCCGTCTGCGCCATGGGCCTGGCGGGCGAGATCGGCTGGAGCCGTATGCAGGACGGCGACGGCAACTCCACCTACCGCAACCGCATTATCGACGCCATCTACAACATGGACGGCGCAACGCTGGACGGGGGCGCAAAGTATGAACTGCGATAAAAAGGACCTGCTGCTCTACGCCGTCACCGACCGCCATTGGCTGGACGGCCGCAGGCTCATCAATGTTGTGCGCGAGAGCCTGGACGGCGGCGTGACGATGGTGCAGCTGCGGGAGAAAACGCTGGAAGAGGAAAAATTCCTCGAAGAAGCGAAGGAATTGCAGGCGCTTTGCCGCGAACGCGGCGTGCCGTTCCTTGTGAATGACAACGTGGAAATTGCCCGCGAGATGAACGCCGACGGCGTCCACGTCGGCCAGAGCGATATGGAGGCACTGGACGTCCGCGCCATTCTCGGCCCCGACAAGATCCTCGGCGTGTCTGCGCAGACTGTTGAACAGGCCGTCCTGGCCGAAAAGCACGGCGCGGACTACCTTGGCGTCGGCGCGGTGTTCCCGACCGGCTCCAAGGACGATGCCGACGACGTGAGCTACGACACGCTGAAAGCCATCTGCCAAGCTGTCTCCATCCCAGTCGTTGCCATCGGCGGTATTACACAGCAGAACGTTGAAAAGCTGGCGGGCAGCGGCATCTGCGGCGTGGCGGTCATCAGCGCCATCTACGCGGCCAAAAACATCGGGCAGGCATCGAAGGATCTGAAAGCTGCCACGGAGAAAATGCTGCATGACTAAGGGCGCAATTTTTGATTTGGACGGCGTGCTGCTCGACTCCATGGGCATCTGGAACGACCTGGGTGCGCGGTATCTGCGCAGCCGGGGCCTGATGCCCGAGCCGGGCCTCAACGAGATTTTGTTCTCGATGAGCATGGAGCAGGGCGCGGAATACCTGCACACCCACTACCCGCTGGCCCAGTCCGCCGCCGAAATTGAAGCGGGCATTGAGACGATGCTGCGCGATTTTTACTACAACGAGGTCCCCGCCAAACCCGGCGCGGCGGCGCTGCTGGCCGCGCTGGCGGCAAAGGGCATCCCGATGGCGGCGGCGACCTCCAGCCCGCGCGGGCATGTGACCCACGCTTTGCAGCGGCTGGGGCTGCTCGGCTATTTTGCGCAGATCTTCACCACCGGTGAGATCGGCGTCAGCAAGCACGAGCCGACGATTTACCTGCTGGCCGCGCAGGCCCTGGGCAGCGCACCGGGGGAGACGATCGTGTTTGAGGACAGTCTCTACGCGCTGAAAACCGCCAAAGCCGCAGGGTTTTACACGGTCGGTGTCTATGACGCCGACGGCGAAAGCGACCAGGCCGGGCTGAAAGCTGCGGCAGATTTGTATGTGAAGGAGCTGGGGGAGGCTGCCGGGAGGTGGTAAAGCCCCTCGGCCTCGTAAACTCGCCCTGCCACCTAACAAAAACGCGGTACACCGGGGGCACCACCTTGTATCGCGCAATAAAACATTGCTGTATATATAGGAAGGAAGTATCATTATGAAAACAGCATTGACCATTGCAGGCAGTGATTCCTGCGGAGGCGCCGGTATCCAGGCAGACATCAAGACCATGACCGCCAACGGCGTTTACGCCATGAGTGCGATCACGGCCCTGACCGCCCAGAACACTACCGGCGTGACGGACATCCTTGAATCGACCCCGCATTTTCTGGCGGAACAGCTCGACGCGGTGTTCACCGATATCACCCCCGACGCCGTCAAGATCGGGATGGTCTCCTCGGCAGAGCTCATCGAGACGATCGCCGCCAAGCTGAAACAGTACGGCGCAAAGCATATCGTCGTGGACCCCGTCATGGTCGCAACGTCTGGTTCCAAACTCCTGCGGGACGACGCCGTCAGCGCCCTGTGCGCAAACCTGCTGCCGATGGCCGAGGTCCTGACGCCCAACATCCCCGAAGCCGAGATCCTGGCCGATATGCCGATCAAAAACGCCGCCGATATGGAAAAGGCTGCGCAGACCATCAGCGAAAAATACGGCTGTGCGGTGCTCTGCAAGGGCGGCCACCAGATCAACGACGCCGACGACCTGCTTTGGCGCGGCGGCGCGGGCAAATGGTTCCGCGGCAAGCGCATCGATAACCCCAACACCCACGGCACCGGCTGCACGTTGTCCAGCGCCATTGCGTCCAACCTGGCAAAAGGCTATGACCTCGACGCTTCGGTCGAGCGCGCAAAGGCCTATATCTCCGGCGCACTGGCCGCCATGCTGGACCTGGGCCGCGGCTCCGGCCCGATGGACCATATGTTTGCGCTGAAAGGGGAGTTCACCGAATGAAAAAGACTTCCACTTTCCAAAACGGCCTGATTTGGTTCGGCGCGGGCGTCTCGCTGGCAGAAATCCTCACAGGTACGTCCTTTGCACCGCTGGGCATGGCAAAGGGCTTTGCAGCTATCCTCATCGGCCACATCATCGGCTGTGCCATGATGCTGCTGGCGGGCCTCATCGGCGGCCGCACCGGCCGCAGCGCCATGGAGACCGTCAAGATGAGCTTCGGCCAGAAGGGCGGCCTGCTGTTCGCGTTCCTGAACGTCCTGCAGCTCGTCGGCTGGACGGCCATCATGATTTACGACGGCGCACTGGCGGTCGGCGGCATTTTTGCGATCGGCCGCTGGGTGTGGTGCCTGGTCATCGGGGCGCTGATCGTGCTGTGGATCGCCGTAGGCATCACCGATTTGGGCTGGATCAACAAAATTACGATGGCTGCTTTGTTTATTTTGACGTTGGTTTTGTGCAAGGTCATCTTCTTCTCCGGCAACGCCATGGTCGGCGTCGGCGGCGAGAGCCTGACCTTCGGCGCGGCGGTGGAGCTGGCCGTGGCGATGCCGCTGTCCTGGCTGCCGCTTATCAGCGACTACACCCGCGACGCCGAAAAGCCCACCCAGGCCACCTGGGTCAGCGTGCTGGTCTACGGCGCGGTGTCCTGCTGGATGTACGTCATCGGCATGGGTGCGGCGATTTTCACCGGCGAGTATGACATTGCCGTCATCATGGTCAAGGCGGGGCTGGGTATTGCCGCACTGGTCATTCTGGTGTTTTCCACCGTTACCACGACATTTTTGGATGCGTGGAGCGCGGGCATTTCCGCCGAGAGCCTGTCTGCCAAACTGGACGGCAAAAAAACGGCCATCGTCGTGACGGTCATCGGCACGCTGGGGGCTATTCTGTTCCCGATGGACGATATCACGGGCTTTTTGTACCTGATCGGCTCGGTCTTTGCGCCGATGATCGCGGTGCAGATCGCCGACCACTTTGTCTTAAAGCGCGACCGCTTTGCCGTGGCCGCCGACGCGCGCAATCTGGTCATCTGGCTGGTGGGCTTCATCGCCTACCGCCTGCTGATGGGCGTTGACACCCCGGTAGGCTACACCCTGCCCGATATGCTGCTGACCGTGGCAATTTGCGTTATTGCCGAGAAGGTCAAGCCGACGAAGGCGTAAATCCATAGTTTATAGTGCGTGGGGGTTCTGTCCATCAGAACGCCCACGCTTTTTTGCGTATCCCAGGCAAAGCGAAGGCCGGAGGGGGCTCTGCCGCCGTGCCTTACTTGCCCGCTTTCCCCGCTAAGCCCCCCACCGAACAATTCTTGCGCAACACTCGCGCAACAAATGCGCAATAAATCCGACAAAACCTGCCAAGTTTGCCTAACTGCGCAACTGATTCGACACGAGTTGTACAAGACCAACTGACGAAGTGTACAAAAATATGACTGACTCTTTTTGCAAAACGCCGAAATTAAGCAAATCAAGCTGGATATATTGCGATTTTGCAACAAGAGTGCTATTCTTTTATATAAGAAATGTAAAAACCAGGTAGGCGGCGGCAGAAAAAGGCTGCTGCGTATTTTTAACTAGGTTGCGCACCAGCGGTTGCGCAACGAGAAAGGGGCCAGCCCCTTTCTATTCCACAGCGGGCTGTGGAATAAAAAGCTCTGTCAGGCAAGGGAGGGCAAGCAGATGACAAAGAAATTTTCTGTACTGCAGCGCACAGCGGCATTGCTGGCCGCTCTGTGCCTGCTGGCGGGCTTGGCTCTGCCCGTCTGCGCGGAGGGTGCCGCCGACGCCCTTTCTGTGCAGAATGTGGAAACGATGCAGCAAGGAAACGACCCCACCGCCGAAATCCTGCCGGATGAGCAGACCGACGAGGACAAGACCGCCCCGGACGGCGCGGCTGCCGCGACCCCAACCCCCACGCCGACGGCAACGCCCACCGCGACCCCGACCCCCACGCCGACGGCAACGCCCGCCGCGACCCCGACCCCCACGCCGACGGCAGCGTCTACCGCGACCCCAACCCCCGTGCCGACGGCGACCCCCACGGCGACCCCCACCCCGAAACCGACGCCCACCGTGACGCCGATACCGGATGACGAGGAGAACGGCGAAAGCAAAGAAAAATTTGTAACCTTCGCGGCAGTCAATGCAGTTGCGGAGGGCGGCAAACCGGTAGACGGCACGACGTACACCTTCTACTTTGCCCCGCCTACCGACTGGGGCGAAGAGGTTGAATTCAGAGGCAAGCGCGGCTCGGGTAATGATGACAGGGATACTGAGATATTCTGCACAATGAACCGAGTCACAGGCTATAGGACCAATGATGGTACAAAACGCCCAATTTATTTCGTGCGTCTGCGATACAAAAATGGCGATGGATCGGCAGAATGTTCATGGGGCGGTTATGTATATATAAAGTTTACATCAAAATCAGGTGAGCATACCATTCAAATGAATGGGCCTAACAACTGGCTGTCTATTGATGCCATGGGGGACCATATCTTTGACGCAGGCGGGCTGAGTGATGGAACAACCATAACATGGGACGGCAGTCGCCTGAAACCCTACGCCGAGGTCGCCCAGCAGATTCCCTACACCGACCAGGAAATCTCGTTTCAAAACAAAACGGGGAGCACTCTCACCGGTATCAAAGTGACGTTCTACGAAAAAGTCGATGATGAATACAAGGCAGTCGGCAAGACAAAGACCATTGAATCGCTTGCAGCAGGCGAAGTTTTTAAGGGAATCAAGATTCCGAGTGATTCTTGCCGCTATGTCGGCTTCACCGATGAAAACAACCACCCCATCGGCAAAACGTACTATAACTTCTACAACGATGACGTTGCTTCGGATGAGGTAGGTACATTCCAGTATAACGCCGAAACGAATTACTGCTTTATCTACAAAGGGTCGTCTGACGTCCAGTGGGGCGAGCCCAACAAAACACGCATTTACTTTGACGCGACGTTCTCGGATATGTCGTATAGTAGAGATTCCGCAACGACAGACGGAATGCCGGGAAACGACGGAAAGCTCTACTATATCCTGACCGGAACCGACAAAGATGATACGTTGAAAGGTGAGATGATCCGGCTGGAGGATAGTTCCGAGTCAAGACACCTTTGGTATGTAAATGTCCCGGAAGGCTACACGAAAGTACAGTTCTCCGATACAGCAACCCCGCCGAAGGACAATATCAATGGCCGTGCAACGGACACGCTGACATGGGGGAACCTGGAAGAGCCGTGCTTCTATGCGGACACCGGCGATGACATTACCTACGGCGGCGATTATCGGGATGGCTATTGGGGTAAAAAATCTGATATCCGCGATGCGGAAGCGGGCAAGAAGGCTGAGGGCAAGAAAGCTGAGATAGTAAAGCTGGATACCGGTATCTTTACGCCGCAAAACGATGTGAAGTATATCGACAGTACCCTGTATGACTACTACTCGGACTACGAGCTGAACGGAAAAACACGTAAAGAAAATGATTACCAAGACACTCGAACACATCGAGCATATGTTGAATTTGAGCAATTTGACCGCGCATTGAGCGATTATTACAAGGATTATGTGCCGTCGTCGCCAGAGAAAAAGGTTCAGTATCCATTGTATACAGGGCATTTCCAGCCAAATGAAATGGACTGGGACTGGTTTAGCAAGATTGCTGCTAATCTTGACCTGTATGGATGGGGCAACAGCGATAGCTTGTATAATACGTTTATGGCAGTCAACAATGCAAACGTTGATGTAGATGGTAATACTAACAATAATCATAGCCTTGATTCGAGTACCTTCCAAGGCTTGGTAAGCGATAAGCGCGACGGAAATCATAACCCGACCCTGTACGGAACAAATTTGGCAGAACCGCACTTTAATGAAAAATTTCTGACCGGAGAAAACTCTGCAAAGGCTGTACTGGGCAAGGTCTACAAAGATGTTGCGTTCCCTTTTAAGCAGAAGAACGTTTTTAATGGGACAAACGGCGATTCCAAGGAAGGCGAAGCGCAGTATTGGTACTATGATAGCAACGAGACGCCGCTGTATTTGAAAAAAGATACAAGCAAAGAAGGCGGCTATTACCTTGACAGCCCTATAAATGATGAGGAAAAAAACCACTCTCGAAATCGTAATACAGTAAATGGTGAGGAAGACGGCTACGGCTTCTTCCCCTTCAACCAATATGAAGGCAATCATGTCAACCGGTACAACTACGGTTACGGTGCTAAACTGCAATTTGACTTTACGTTGACAGAGGACGGCAAGGTCGTAGTAGGAAAAGATGAGAGCAAGAAAGTCCCCATCAAGTTCTTCTTCTCCGGCGATGATGATGTGTGGGTGTTCATTGATGACCAGCTGGTGCTGGATGTCGGCGGTGCCCATGCAAAAGCGCAAGGTCTGCTGGAGTTTGGCGAGGACGGCGAAAACAACACCGTTACATCCTACGTCAGCGACATCAAAGCCAGCAACAACAAAGAGCGCAACAACAAAGAGAGCAACAACCTATATTATGAGTCGCTGGGAAACAACTACAAAAACGTAAAGTTTAATAAGACGAATTATCAGTTCAAATGGAAGAGCAACAAGCCGATGACGCTCCCCAAGAACACCAAGCACACCCTTACCATGTACTACATGGAGCGCGGTATGTGGGAGTCCAACATGGCGGTGGCGTTCAACTTCCCGGACCATAACGAGCTGCAGGTGGAAAAACAGGTCGATGCGACCGGGGTTCGTAACTCGCTGAAATCCTACTTCGCGGATTCCACCCTCCAGTTCAAGGTCGGCATCAAAAACTGGGCGACCCATTATGCCGCACTGAACCCGACGGCAACAACGGATGCAGGCGGCAGCTCCGGCATCGGCTTTACGACCAAGCAGTATACCATCCCGGACTACGGCTCGGTAGCGGCGGGCGGTCTGAAGGAAGCGGTCGGGGCGCAGTATACCACCAGCAAGGACGATAAGACCCACACGGTGGTGAACAGCGACGGCACGTTTGACCTGCAAAACGGCGAAACCGTCACCTTTGCGGACCAGTTCCGGCGCGGCAGTTATATCTCGCTGCAAGAGGATCTGCAAAAGGACGCCGACCAGAAACTGTATGACACCACCTGGGAAATCTACGAGAACGGCAAGCTCGTCACGAAAAGCGTGAACGATGGCGCAGTTGACCTTGTAAAGGATGCTCCGCAGAAAATGCAGGGCGATGGCACAACCCCGGATGATGGCCGTATGGAAGTGTACAAAGGGGGCAACGACGAAGACGGACAGCCGTTCGATAACACCGGCTACAAAGTAACCCAAAAGCCGGAAAACTCCATCGTGTTCCGCTCGTACAGTAACCCGGAGCGTACAGACCAGTTCACCAAGTTGAAGGTGAAATTCATCAACAAAGTCAAAACCGGCTCGCTGAGCATCGCCAAACAGGTGCCGCCGGACGAGGAAACGACTTTTTTGGGGAAAACGTACACCTTTACCGTGCAGTACTCGAACATCGGCGGCCTGGGCGGCGACAAGGTAGTAACCGAAACAGTTGAAGTTCCAGTCGGCCAAATCCGTACGCTGGACAAGATACCGATTGGCACGAAGGTTACAATCACAGAAAACACCCCGGCGAATCAGTATATCAAGAGCGTCACCGTGAACGGCGAACCGTCGGCAGACGGCGACAAAGCCTGCGTCAATATTGTTGCAGACACGCCGGACACGAGCGACAGCAGCAACACGACACCCGGCGTTCGGGTGGTGTTCACCAACACGGCACGCAAGCCGATCACGATTGATGTAAAAAAGACATGGCAGAATGCCAAAGGTGAGGAGCTTATCACCGGCCTGCCGACATCGATTTGGATCAAATTGCAGCGCCGCCATGCGGGCAGTACGAAGGATACGGACTGGACATATGTGCCGGACACGGCAGTTGAACTGACGAAGGACGACGCTGGAAAGTGGACACACACGTTCCCCGGCATGGATGCCTATGACATCATCGGCCCTACCTATTATGAGTACCGCGTGGTGGAATCAGATGCGAAAACTGGCGATTACAAAGCCGACGGCACGCTGAAACTGGGTGACTATAATTACCAAGTTGACAGCAAAACGAGAATCATAACGAACAACGATGATTCGGTATCGCTTACCCTGACCAATAAGCAGGTGCCGCCGGTGTATGAGCTGGCTATCACCAAGCAGGGCCTTGACGAGAACGGCAAAACCGAGCCGCTGAACGGCGTGGAGTTCAAGCTGGAAAAGCTGAACGACAACGGCGTTGATACGACGTTTAATGACGGCAAGGGTTCCATGACCGGGACGACCGAGAGTGTTGACGGCAACGCGGGCAAGTGCAGTTTTAAAAAACTGTCTGAGGGCAGCTACCGTTTGACGGAGCTGAAAACCGTGGACGGCTACAACCTGCTGGCCGCACCAATCGAGTTTACCCTGCAAAAAGACGAATGCCGGATAAACAACACGGTGCAAGAAAAAATGGTTACAGGCAACGCCGCAAGCGGCTACACGGTGAGTTTGACCATCAACAACCGCAAGGGCTTTACGCTGCCGCACACCGGCGCGGACGCCCCCAGCCTG
Organism: Gemmiger sp.; assembly: GCF_057431175.1. Classification (NCBI taxonomy): domain Bacteria; kingdom Bacillati; phylum Bacillota; class Clostridia; order Eubacteriales; family Oscillospiraceae; genus Gemmiger; species Gemmiger sp. The sequence continues at coordinate 23,524 of NZ_DBMDDV010000002.1, forward strand.
TGGCTGCTGATCGGCCTGCCGCTGCTGGTGGCCGGGCTGCTGGTGCTGGTATTCCGCTACAATCGGAAAGGGGGCAAGCGTTCCTGATATGGCCCCCGATTTCCCCGCTACGATAATCTTAAAAAGAAAGAGGTTATGACAGATGAAACTAAAACGTTTCCTTACCGGCGTCCTCAGCGCCGTAATGGCCCTCAGCGTCTGCGCCCTCCCCGCCGCCGCGGAAGGCGCAACCACCAAGGATAATACGCCTGTCTGGAAAACAGGCACTGGCAGTATTACAATTCATAAGTATGATTTTACAGGTTCTGGAAATACAGCTAACGGCAACCCGGATCAAGCAGTACCGCAGGGAGCAACTGCGCTTGGCGGCGTCACGTTCCATGTATATAAAGTGCAGGATGTAGAGTGGCTAAAGGCGTATTACAGCGGTGAAGGTACGGTTGAAGATAAAGACCTTAGTAAGCTAGACCCAAGTGACTACTACGAATCGATAGACTATGAAAACGATAAAGTTACTTTTAAAACGGGTGTGACGGCTGAAGACAAGAAATCGAAAGAGACTACTGCAGATGGTTCGGCAACATTTAGTGGTTTGGAATATGGTCTGTACTTGGTTGTTGAGACAAAAGCGCCGAAGAAGGTTACCAAGCGCACGGATCCGTTTTTGGTTTCTGTCCCGATGACGCGGACGGTAGACTATACCAAAGATTCTAAGGTTTCCGAAGCAAATGCCGACTGGCTGTATGATGTACACGTTTATCCGAAAAACAGCACTGCCATGGGTACAGTGACGATTCAGAAAGAGTTCTATGTAGGAAACGATAAGCAGAACGCTTTAGCAGGGGTCAGCTTCGGATTGCAGAAGCAGCAGGACAATAAAACGTGGATTGACGTTACATATGATGATGAAGAAAAAAAGGCTTATACGTTGACTACGGATAGCACTGGCAAACTTGTTATTGAGCACTTGCCGGTAGGTGTATATCGGGTTTTTGAGAAAGAGTATACGGGCGACAGCAAAAAGGGCGGCTACATCCTGGATGGAGCAAAGTATGAATTTGAAGTCACGCAGGACAGCAAAATCAAGTACAATGGTAAGACCGATACCAGCCTGACACTCACTTTAGCAAACCATAAACCTGACCTGAAAAAGGAAGTTCCGGTAGCTGGAACGCCTTCGGCTTGGGGAAATGTAGCGCAATATGGCAAGGACGATGTGATTCCTTACAAAATCACAGTGACTATCCCCCAAAATATTGATAAGCTGGGCGTATTTACGGTCAGTGACTCTCCGAAGGGCTTGAAGGATAATAAGAGTAGCATCTCGATTGCAAATCTGACAGCAAATACACACTATGAAGTGAAGGATAATGCTGACAATGCGAACGGCTTTGTTATTGAGTTTAAGCCGGACCAAATGGGAGATTTCGCAGGGAAGAAAGTTGAAATTACTTATAACGCTACATTGGCTGAAGGCAATGAGCTTACGATTGGCGGCAACGGCAACGCCAATAAAGCAAAGCTGGTTTACACGAACGAAATCGACGAGAACGGTATTCCGGTTACTGGCAAGGAAAATCACATTGAGGATAGTGCAGCGGTTTACACGTTTAGCATTCAAATCAACAAGACGAATGAAGACGGCAATGGATTGAGCGGTGTTACGTTTGACCTGTACAAAAAAGTTAGTACGACTGGCGCAGGCACAGCGGTCGATGCAGAAACATACAAAAAGGTTGGGCTTGAGGCTCCCGGCGACGGCATGAAGTGGGTCTTTGTACAGACTTTGACATCGGGTAAAGATGGAAAAATCGATACAGCAGATTATGGTGATGGCCGTAATACGAACTATATTGCAGGTTTGGCAAATGGCGAATATTGGTTGGTTGAAACGAAAACTGTTAATGGCTATAATCTGCTGAATGGGCCGGTTAAACTTGAGCTGAACATCAAGGCAACTGAAACTTGGAGCGAGACGACCGTTGACGAAAACGGAAATGTAACCAAGCATGGCAAAGTGACGTCAACAACGTATAATGGCGGCGAAGGCAACAATTCGTATGTTCTGAAAAACATTGTCAACCGTAAGGGCTTCCAGCTGCCTGTCACCGGTGGTTTTGGCACACTCCTGTTCAGCGGTATCGGCGTGCTGCTGGTGCTGGCCGGTGTGGCGGTGCTGTTCAGCATGAAAAAGAAGAACGACCGCGCTTAAAACCGCATGATGCAAACACCAAAAGATAATTAGAAGGGTAAACCCATAGGGGAAGGGCCGGGATTGGCTCTTCCCCTATGGTGGTTATGGGGGTATAATATAAGGCAAAGGGGATATGGCGGGGAGAAATCCCTCCGGCCGCCGATGGCGGCCACCTCCCTTTGACAAGGGAGGCAGAATCCCTCTGGCCGCCGATGGCGGCCACCGCTCCCCTTCTGGCGCTTCGCGCCACCTCCCCCGTCCCGGGGGAGTCTGTCTTTGACAAGGGCGGCTTGCGGGCCGATGCAGGCATCGGCCCCTGCAAATTGCCACAGATATTTTTCCCCCCACGAACAGAAAGGCACACCTATGGATACCACAGGCAAATTAAAACTTGGATTTGCGGCGCTGATGATTCTGTCGGGCATCGGCGTGGCGATGTACCCGGTCGTCAGCAACGCGGTGGCACAGCGCCATGCGTCGGCGGTCATTGACAGCTACGACGATACCGTCCAATCCATGGATACAGAAAAGCTCGATGCTGCAAAAGAAGCGGCCCGCAGCTACAACGAACAGCTCAGCAATGCCGTGGGCCGCGACGCGGCGGGCGAAGCCGCCGACACCGGCACAAGCTATGTGGACCTGATGGACGTGGGCGAGAGCCTGGGTTACATAAAAATCCCCAAAATAGACGTCAATCTGCCGATTTATGAGGGCACCAGCGACGAGGTGCTGCTCAAGGGCATTGGCCATCTGGAAGGGTCGAGCTATCCGCTTGGCGGCGACAGCACCCACAGCGTGCTGACAGGCCACCGCGGCCTGGCCGAGGCCGTCCTGTTTACCGATTTGGACAAAATGCAGGAAGGTGACAAATTTTACCTGCACGTCATGGACGAAGTCCTAGCCTACCAGGTCGACCAGGTCAAGGTCGTAGAGCCGGAACACACCGAGGATTTGGAAATCATCCCCGGCGGGGACTACTGCACCCTTGTCACCTGCACGCCCTATGCCATCAACACCCACCGTATGCTGGTGCGCGGCGTGCGCGTGCCCTACAACGGCGAGGACGAGGACGCCGACACCCCACAGGCCGTGCAGTACCAGGCATTGAACACCGGCAACATCGTCAAGCGCGTGGTGGACGCCTGGCCGTGGATCAGCGTGACCGGCAGTATTATCATCGGCGGCGAGGCGCTGCTGCTGCTTTTGCTGCTGCACCGCTGCAAAAAGCGCGAGGAGGAAGACTGATGAAACGCCTGCTGCTGCAAATTTTTGCGTGGCTTGCCATACTGGTGGGCGCGGGGCTGATGCTGCAGCCGACGGTCAGCCAATACCTGACCCGCCGCAAAAGCACCGCCGCCGTGGAAACCTTTGTGCAGTCTGCCGCCGAGTCCGCCGCCGTGGCCGCTGACGACCCTGCTGCCGAAAACACGCGCCCCTACGCAGATTTATACGACGCCCTGCAAGCCTACAACGCGGAAATCTACGCCGCGGGCCAAAGCGGGCTGAAGGACCCCTTTGCCTACGAGACGCCCGCCTTTGACCTGACGGCCTACGGCCTGCCCGATGATATGATCGCCGCGCTGTGGGTGCCGCGCCTGGATTTAGATTTGCCGGTGTATCTGGGGGCCAGCACCGAAAACATGGCCCGGGGCGGCGCACTGCTGGGGCAGACCTCGATGCCGCTGGGCGGCGCGAACACCAACACGGTCATTGCCGCCCACCGCGGCTACTACGGCGCGGAGATGCTGCGCAACGTGCAGCAGATACAGATCGGCGACAAAATCACCCTGACCACGCCGTGGGAGACTCTGACCTACCGCGTGTGTGAACTGAAAATTATACAGCCGGACGACATAAATGCGATACTGATACAGCCGGGACGGGATCTGTTGACCTTGACGACCTGCCACCCCTACACCCAGAACACCCAGCGCTACCTGGTCATTGCCGAGCGCGACCCCGACGCCGCCCCCGCCACCCATGAGGAAGATTTGGCCGAGTGCGCGGGCAGCTGGGACGCCGCGCCCCGCCAGGTGACAGTGGAAAGCCCCGACGGCACCGCCGCCGTGGAGGAAATCGCGCCCGAGAGCATCAGCCCGCTGCCGAACGAGGGCAGCGGCGAGGATGCGGGCGGGGCGTACTCCAACTGGATGATCTGGCTGGAAAACAACGCCCTGTGGGCAGGAATTGTGCTGATTGCCGCCGTGGTGGGATGCGGGCTGATCCTGCGCCGCCACAGAAAGGACTGACCGATGCAGACACGAGAAAAAGCGCTGGCCGTGACGGCCGAGGTGGGCAAGGCCGTACTGGGCAAGCCCGAAGCAATTTTGAAAATCATGATGGCAATGCTGGCCCGCGGCCATGTGCTGGTGGAGGATATCCCCGGCGTGGGCAAAACCACACTGGCCCAGGCGTTTGCCCGCGCTATGCAGCTGACCCAGAACCGCGTGCAGTTCACACCGGACGTATTACCGTCTGATATTGTGGGGTTTTCGCTGTACCAAAAAGAGACCGGCAAGTTCGTTTACCACCCCGGCGCGGTGGCCTGCAACCTGTTTTTGGCCGATGAGATCAACCGTACCAGCGCCCGCACCCAATCCGCCCTGCTGGAAGTCATGGAGGAAGGTGCGGTGACGGTGGACGGCGTGACCCGCAAGCTGCCCCAGCCCTTCACCGTCATGGCGACGGAAAACCCGGTTGGCTCGATCGGTACGCAGATGCTGCCGGAGTCGCAGCTCGACCGTTTTATGGTCTGCGTGGTCATGGGCTACCCCGACACCGAGGCCGAAATGGAGATTTTGACCCGCCAGCCGCGCCACGGTCTGTTGGACCGCGTGCAGCCGGTCATGGACCAGAACGACCTGCTGACCATGCAGGCCGAGGTGGACAACATTTATATGAGCAATGAAATTTTGCGGTATATCGTAGAGCTTTCCCAGGCGACCCGCAAGGACGCACGCCTGGCGCTGGGGCTTAGCCCCCGTGCGTCGCTGGCTGTGGCCGGCATGGCGCGGGCCGCGGCGTACCTCTCGGGGCGGGAGTTTGTCGTGCCCCAGGATGTGACCGCGATTTTTGCCGACACCGCGCACCACCGCCTGAGCCTGACCGAGCAGGCCCGCACCGGCGGGGAGACGGTGGAAAACGTGATCGCCGACGTGCTGCACACTGTGCCGCGCCCCCGCCCGGAGAAACCGACCCATGGCAGGTAAGGTGGGCTGCGGCCTGCTGCTGGCCGTGCTGTTTTGCGCCGCCGCGGTCAGCCGTGCGCCGTTTGTGGTGTTCCTGCTGGCGCTGGCGATGGTGTTCACCGCGTTTTTGTGGTGGGACGCCCGCACGCTGCGGCGGCAGGTGACGGCGGCCTTGCAGCTGCCCGCCAAACCGGTGCGCCCCGGCGAGGCATTTGCCGCGACCATGCACCTGCAAAACGCCGGGCGGCGCACCGTGCCTGAACTGCGGGCCGTGCTGCGGGCCGAGGATGCCGAGAGCGGTACGGCCATCGAGCTGCCCTGTGCCGCCATGCTGGCCCCGGGCGGCCGCGCCGACCTGCGGGTGACGCTGCGGGCCGCCAAAAGCGGGCTGTGGCGGTTCAAGCTGCAAAGGCTGACGGTGCGGGACCACTTGGGCCTGTTTGCGGCGGACTGCCCGCCGGACGGCCAAACGTGGGAGCTGTGCGTGCTGCCGCCCGCCGAGGGAGAGGCCGACGGCGCGGGCAATACCCCGCAGAACCGCGCCGAGCAGGAGAGCCGCGCGGGACAGGACATTGCCGACGGCGTCTACGACCTGCGCCCCTACCGTGTGGGGGATCCCTTAAAACAAATCCACTGGAAATTGACGGCCAAGGTGGACGAGCTGACCGTGCGGGAGCCGCTGGGCACGACCTACCGTGCCGACCCGGCCGGCACGCTGCTGGCCGAGGATGGCGGCACCCCGCCGCCCGTGCTGCATTTTGGGCGGGCGGCTGTGACCCGGCTGCGCACCCTGACCCGCCGCAAGGCCGCCGACCCGGACACCGGGCTGGAATTTGTGGACCGCGTGCTGCTGCCCCAGCAGGGGGCGGCGGCACGGCCTGTTCTGCGTGGCTGCGTTGATTTCTCGATACTTTTGCTGCTGACGCTGGGGCTGCTGGCGGCGGTGAACAGCGCGTTTTCGCTGGCGCTGCCCGCCTGGATCTGGTCCGGCGCGGCGGCGCTGTGCGCCTTGTGGCTGGCGCTGTGCTATGCGCCGCTGCCTGCCGCTGCCAAGCGCGGGGCTGTGCTGGCGCTGGCCGTGGGGTATCTGGTGCTGCTGTTTTTGGTGCAGCGGGACTTCCTGCGCGGCATGGATGTCTTTGCCAACGCCGTGAAGCTATGCTTGAATACACGTTTCAACGCGGATTTTGCCGTGGGTGAAGCGGGTGCGTGCGGGCTGTTTGTGCTGCTGGCGCTTGTGCCCATCACGGCGTTTTTTGCCGCTGTGACGGTTTGGCGCAGCGACGCGCTGCTTTTGGATTTGGTATTGCTGCCTGCCGTGGTGCTTGTGCTGCTGGCGGGCGCTGGCGGCGGAGCTGTGGGCTGGCTGCTGCTGCTCCTGGGCTGCGTCGGCGCGTGGGCGGCGGCGCGGTCGGTGCGGCGCAGGCGGCTGTGGGGCAAAAAAGATTCCACCGTTTACACTGCGAATGTGGAAAACTTCCTCACGACCCAGAAAACCACCGCCGCCGGGATGATGTTGGTCTGCGCGGTGCTGTTCCTGCCTGCGCTGGTACTGCGCCCGGTGCTGGCCCTGCCTCTGGATGCTCTGCAGCCGGTGACGGAGCGCGCCCGGGCGGCGGCTCTGGGGGCGGCCATCGAGTGGCTGCCAAAAATCAGCGGCGGGGCGTTGAACTTTCACGTCAGCGCGGCGGCGGGCGGCGTCGAGGACGGCAGCCTGACCCAGAGCGACGGCCTGGCCCTGCAAGGGCTGGAGGATTTACTCGTCACGACCGATGAGAAGCCGACGGAGACGGTCTACCTGCGCGGGTTTATCGGCGCGGAATACGATGGGCATAGCTGGCAGCCTGCGGACGCCGAGCAGTTCGACAATGCCGCCGCCAGCTGGAAGACCGACGGTGACAGCCGTTTGGCAATCGCGAACCTGCCGTTTCTGCGGGCCGCTTACGATGGTGCCGCACCGCAGCAGATGACCGTGCAGCGGCTGCACGCCGGCGATACCTACACTTTTGCACCCTATAACGCCTATTTTAACGACTACTACCGCCTGGACGGCGACGGCGCGGCAGCAGGCCAGACCGCGCAGGACGACACGTTCTACTACTTCCCGCGCGGGGAGGCAAAAACGCTGCTGACCGCCCGTGCCGACGCGGATCCCAGTGTGCTGGACCGGCTGGAAAGCGCCTACGCGGCCTACGCCGAGAGCCGCTACCTGGCGACGCCCGACGGCGCAGACTACGGCACACTGCAAGAATTTTGCGATGCAGCGGAAAAAGAACACAAACTGACCGGCGACGCCGACGCGATACGAACCTTTGTGCGCAGCTACCTGAACGAGCACTGCACCTACACCAGTGACCCGCCCCAGCCAGCCGACGGGGCCGACCCGGTGTTGTATTTTCTGAACGAGAGCCATGCGGGCAGCAGCACGCAGTTTGCGTCGGCGGCGGTGGTGCTCTGCCGGATGCTGGGCCTGCCCGCCCGCTATGTGGTGGGCTATGCCGCCCCCCAAAGCCTGTTTGTCGAGAGTGACGGCGGCTGGCAGGCCGTTTTGCAGGACGACAACGCCCACGCCTGGGCCGAGGTGTACCTTGCCGGGCAGGGCTGGACCCCGCTGGAAACGACCCCCGGCATGGTCAGCGAACTGACCGAGGATCAGCTGGCCGCCAACGCGAACGCTGTGCCGACTGCCGATGATGCCGAGACCCCGCTGCCCGCCGCAACGCCCGCGCCGGAGGCGGACCCGACCGCCCCGCAGGCCCGAGCTTTTTGGTGGCTGCTGCCGCTGGCGGCGGTGCTGGCCGCGCTGGCCGTGTGGGGCATTGCCCGTGCACGGCGCACCCCGGCCGATACTGTGCGGGCGGAGTTCCGCGCGCTGTACAAAAAGATGTGCCGCTGCGGCCTGAGCGAAGGGGTATCCTCTGATCAGGAAGGGTTTAAACAATTTTTATGGGAACACACCAAAACGGCGGCCCCGCAGGATGTGGAAACGCTGCTGGCGCTTGTGCAGACGGCGCAGTTTGCGCCGGAGCCGGTCAGCGCGCAAACCGCGCAACAGGTACGCGGCTTGTGCCGCATACTGCGCAAAAATTTACACAGGTAATTGCCGGAAAATATGTGATATTCTCCAGGGGGGAGAAGTAACAAGAGCAAATAACGCCTTGACGCGGCGCTTCAAACCTATTATTATAGTAGTGAAATGCAATAGGGAGATGAAATCATGGCGCGATTGCCGAAAAATGACAAAGTTGTGGACATTGGAACGATCGCTGCGGCTTTGGGAGTATCAAAAACAACGGTATCCCGGGCAATATCCGGCAATGGCCGTGTGGGCGCAGCGACCCGTCAGCGCGTACAGGACTACGTGAAGGAGCATAACTACACCCCCAGCGTGATGGCACGCGGGCTGGCAATGCGCTGCTCGTACAACATTTCGCTGGTGATCTCCAAGCAGTTCTCTGATTTTGAGATGCCGTTTTTGCGCAAGACGATGCGTTCGGTCTATCAGGCGGCGGAGGATTGCGATTACGATGTGCTGCTGACCCTGGTAGGCGAGAACGAGACACGCCCGGTGGAGCGTCTTTTGGACAACCGCAAGATCGACGGCCTGATTCTGACCCGCACGCTGGAACGCGACCCGCTGATCCCGCTGCTGAAAAGCCGCAAGCTGCCCTTTGTAGCCATCGGCCGCCCCGAGGATCCGACCGTGATGTCGGTGGATCATGACCAGGTCGGCGGCTGCCGGGAGCTGACCAGCCTGCTGCTGATGAAGGGCATGAAGCGGATCGCCCTGCTGGGCGGCACGATGCTGTACACCGTCAATATGTCGCGCCTGGAAGGTTTCAAGCAGGCCTATGACATGATGGACCAGAAAATCGACGAGAGCCTGCTGTTTTTGGAGCTGGAAACCGACGACCTGCGGATGCAGGCCGTGAGCCAGGCGTTGGAGCGCAAGCCGGACTGTATCCTGTGCATGGACGACCGGCTGACCCTGTTGGCGATGAATATGCTCAAGCAGCAGGGTGTGCGGGTGCCGCAGGATATCCGCGTGGCGTCGCTGTATGACAGCAGCGCGCTGGCTGAGTCGTCGCCCGCCATCACGGCGGTGCAGTTTGACGCCTACGCCCTGGGCCGCAAAGCGACCCAGCAGCTTTTGCAGGCGCTCAAAGGCCGCGAGGTGGAGACCCGCGTGGAACTGGGCTACCAGGTCAGTATGCGGGAATCGACGAAAACCTGAGATAGGGTATATAATAAGTATATTAGGCAGCACGCCGTGGAAACGGTGCGCTGCCTTTTTGTAGGGGCGGCATATATGCCGCCCCTACAACTCCACAAAAAAATGAATCGCGTAATGGCGGCAAACGCACCGGGAGGGATGAATCCCTCCCCCCACATGGGGATAGAGTCAAGAAAAATAGAGGCGGATGGTGGTGCGATTTGCCGTGAAAACTGCGCAACATATGGAAACGGTTGCGCAACAAAGGAACCGTTTCCGACAAAAAGCGACCTGTTTTTTGAAATATTTCCACAAAAACAGGTATTCTAATTTGTGCAAGGTTCCAATCTTGGATAAAATCACCAAAAAACGATTGATTTTTCGCTATTTATGGTGTATTATAATATCAATCCGAAACGGAAACGTTTCCGAAAAAGAAAACGCAATCACTACTGCAACTCTTGTTTTTCTTTAGAAGGAGGAAAAAACATGAAAGCGAAAAAGACTCTCTCCGTGACCCTGGCCGCCGCGATGGCAGCCGGTCTGCTGGTGGGCTGCGGCGGCAGCGCCTCCACGGCCACCTCTACCGCAGAGGCCGCTTCTACCGCGGACTCCACCTCTACTGCTGCTTCTACCGAGGCTGAGGCCCCCGCAGCAGCCGGCAAGGTCTACTACCTGAACTTCAAGCCCGAGCAGGATGAAGCCTGGCAAGATCTGGCCAAGAAGTACACCGAGGAGACCGGTGTTCCCGTCACCGTCGTGACCGCCGCTTCCGGCCAGTACGAGACCACCCTGATGAGCGAGATGGCCAAGAGCGATGCGCCCACCCTGTTCCAGGTCAACGGCCCTGTCGGCTTGGCCAACTGGAAGGACTACTGCTACGACCTGTCCGGCACCAAGATCGCCGGTGATCTGACCAGCGACACCTACGCCCTGAAAGACGGCGACCAGATGCTGGGCATCGGTTACGTTATCGAGAGCTACGGCCTGATCACCAATAAGACCCTGCTGGAGAAGGCCGGCTACACCGTTGACGACATCAAGAGCTTCGACGACCTGAAGAAGGTGGCCGAGGACATCACCGCCCGCAAGGACGAGTTGGGCTTCTCTGCCTTCACCTCCGCCGGTATGGACGGCTCCTCTGACTGGCGCTACAAGACCCATCTGGCCAACCTGCCCATCTACTTCGAGTATCAGGAGGACGGCATCGACAACACCGACGCCATCAAGGGCACCTATCTCGACAACTACAAGAATATCTTCGACCTGTACATCAACAACTCCACCTGCGATCCTACTGAACTGGCTGGCAAGACCGGCGACGACAGCCGCAACGAGTTCCTGAACGAAGAGGCCGTTTTCTACCAGAACGGTTCTTGGGAGTACACCAACCTCGTCGGCGACGGCAAGCCCTTCACCGATGACGATCTGACCATGCTGCCCATCTACATTGGCGTCGGCGATGAAGCCAACCAGGGCCTGTGCACCGGCACCGAGAACTACTGGTGCGTCAACAAAGAAGCCAGCGAGGACGACATCAACGCAACGCTCGACTTCATGTACTGGTGCGTTTCCTCTGACGAGGGCACCAAGGCCATGGCTAACGACATGGGCTTCGTTATCCCCTTCAAGAATGCTGTCGAGTCCCCCAACGTCTTCGTCAAGGCCGATAAGGAAATGACCGCCGCCGGCAAGACCCCTGTGGCCTGGAACTTCTCCACCATGCCTTCCGAGAACTGGAAGAACGGTGTCGGCTCTGCTCTGACCGCCTACGCCGCCGGTACCGGCAGCTGGGATGACGTTGTCACCGCCTTTGTCGATGGCTGGGCTTCTGAGGCTGCCCTGAACGCAGCTGCGTAAGTAGTGGGTACGCAACTGTAACGCATTACAATTCTTTGCAAACGTTTTTCTCCTAAAATCTCCTAAACATTTCTCTTAAACTGTTTTCTCCAGTTTTTCTCCTTATCCTCTTTCATCACCGGTCAGCGGGGCGGGCGGATTCGCCCGCCCCGCTCCATTTTTGCAACAGGAAATCTAAACAAAGGGGGGCTTTTCCATGGAAAAAGCCATTAAGCGCTATTGGCCAGTCTTTGTACTGCCCACCCTCATTGCCTTTATCATCGGCTTTGTGTGGCCTTTTATCTGGGGCACCGGGCTGTCGTTCTGCAAATTCACGACGGTCAAAAACGTCCAGTTCGCGGGGCTGAGCAACTACAAGATGATTCTTATGGATGACACCTTCACCCATGCATTCTGGTTCACGGCGGCGTTCACCGTTGTATCCACCGTGCTCGTCAATGTGCTGGCATTCGCCATTGCGCTGCTGCTCACCCGCGGTATGCGCGGTACCAACGCGTTCCGTACCATCTTCTTCCTGCCGAACCTCATCGGCGGCATCGTGCTGGGCTACATCTGGCAGATCCTGCTCAACGGCCTGCTGTCCGCCTGGGGCAAGTCGCTGCTGGCGTTGAACGCCACCTACGGCTTCTGGGGCCTTATCATCCTGATGTGCTGGCAGCAGATCGGCTACATGATGATCATTTACATCGCCGGCTTACAGAACGTGCCCACCGACCTCATCGAGGCCGCACGCATCGACGGTGCGACCTCCAGCCAGACTCTCTTTAAAATCAAGATCCCCATGGTCATGCCCAGCGTGACGATTTGCACGTTCCTGACGCTGACCAACTCTTTCAAGCTGTTTGACCAGAACCTGTCCCTGACGGCAGGCGAGCCCGCCAAACAGTCCATGATGCTGGCCTACAACATCTACGATACCTTCTATGCCCGCTCTGGACCTCAGTGGAAGGGCATCGGCCAGGCGAAGGCCGTCGTATTCTTCCTGTTTGTGGTTGTCATCTCGCTGCTGCAGCTGCATTTTACCCGCTCTAAGGAGGTGCAGGCATAATGGGTGCTACCAAAAAAGACCGCCGCATCAATGCGGTGCTGTCCGTCCTGCTGACCATCCTGTGCATTGCCTGGATGTACCCGGTGTTCATGATCCTGATGAACTCCTTAAAGACAGAGCGTGCCATCACCACGACCCACGCCTTTGAACTGCCGAACGCCGAAACCTTCGTCGGGCTGAAAAACTACATTTACGGCATTCAGGAAATGGACTTTTTGTCCTCTTTCTGGTATAGCTTAGTCATCACGGTCTCGTCCGTCGCACTGATTCTGCTGTGCTGTTCGATGTGCGCATGGTATATCACCCGCGTGCAGGGCGTGCTCGGCAAGGGTATGTACTACCTGTGCGTGTTCAGCATGATCGTTCCCTTCCAGATGGTCATGTTCACGCTGGCCAAGACCGCGGATACTTTAAAGCTGAATAACCCCTACAACATCTGCATCATCTATCTTGGCTTCGGCGCGGGCCTGGCAGTGTTCATGTTCACCGGCTTTGTCAAGAGCATGCCCATCGCCATTGAGGAGGCCGCCATGATCGACGGCTGCAATCCCCTCCAGATCTTCTTCAAGGTCGTCTGCCCGATTCTGAAGCCAACGATGATCTCCACCGCCATCTTGGAAACGATGTGGGTCTGGAACGACTACCTGCTGCCCACGTTGGTGCTGGATATCAAGACCTACCGCACCATCCCCATGGCGATCCAGTATTTCCGCGGCAGCTACGGTAAGGTGGAAATGGCCCCCATGATGGCCTGCATCATGATTACGGTGCTGCCGGTCATCGTGCTGTACCTGCTCTGCCAGAAATATATCATTGACGGCGTTGTGGCCGGTGCGGTCAAGGGGTAAACTCAGCCGAACCAGAAAAGAGGTCCGGTTTTATGACCATCAAAGATATTGCGCGGGAATCCGGCTTTGCCATCGGTACGGTGTCGCGGGCGCTGAACAACGCCCCCGGCGTCAGCGCCGAGACGCGGCAGAAGATCCTGGAAGTCGTGAACCGCCACAACTATGAACCCAACGCAAACGCAAAGCATTTAAAACAGCAGGCCAATGACGGCATTGCCCTGATTGTCAAAGGCACGCAGAATATGCTGTTCGCCGATATTTTAGAGCAGCTGCAGAGCGTGATTGAAGAGAGCGGCTACGTGGCGACCGTCTATTACATCGACGAGGAAGCCAACGAGGTCGCCCAGGCCCGGCGCATCTGTGCGGAGCGCAAGCCCTACGGCATCCTGTTTCTGGGGTCGAACCTGGAGTATTTCACCCCTGATCTGGAAGATTTGGGCATCCCCTGCCTGCTGCTGACCAACAGCGCGGCCACGCTGCGCATCGCCAACCTTTCCAGCGTGTCGGTCGATGATATGGCGGCGTCCGACCGGATGATCGAGTACCTGTACAAACAGGGCCATCGGCGCATCGGCATCATCGGCGGCAAGCCGAACCTGTCCCGCCCGAGCCTTGCGCGTCTGGCAGGCTGCCAGAGCGCCATGCTGCGGCTGGGCCTGCCCTTTGAGATGGAAAAGCAGTACGCCTACGCACGGTTCTCGCTGCGCAGCGGGTACGAGGCGATGGAGTATCTGCTGGACCACAGCCCCGATATCACGACAGTGTTCGCCATGTCGGACCTGATGGCGCTGGGAGCCATCCGCGCTTTGCAGGATCACGGGCTGCGGGTGCCGCAGGATATCTCGGTAGCCGGGTACGACGGCATTGCCCTGGGGCAGTACAGCATCCCGCGCCTGACGACCATCCGGCAGGATATGGAGCAGCTGGCCCAGCGCAGTGCAAAAATTTTGCTGCACTGCATTGAAGAACCCGGCCGCGCCGTACACGAAGTCGTCCCCTTTGATTTGATCGAAGGGGAGAGCGTGGGCAAGGTTTGACGACTTTGCAAAAACAGCGCCGCCATGTAGGGGCCGCACATGTGCGGCCCGCGGCCTTGCTGTAGGTGCGCGTTTGCCGGAAGGCTGAGGGCCGGGCATACCCGGCCCCTGTGGTGCTTGTTGTAGGGGGCGATGCCTGGCATCGCCCTGCGTACGGCATCGTTGCAGGGGGGCGGCGTCCCCGGCACCCACCCCGCGTTTACATTCAAAAGAAAGAGGTTTTCTCTGATGAGAGCAAGCGGCATTCTGATGCCTATTTCCAGCCTGCCCTCGGCCCATGGTATTGGCGCTATGGGTGCGGAGGCACGCCGATTTGTGGAGTTCCTCTCCAAGGCCGGGCAGGCATATTGGCAGATCTTACCCATCTGCCCCACCAGCTACGGCGACAGCCCCTATCAGTCCTTCTCGACGTTTGCGGGCAACCCGTATTTTATCGATCTCGACGAGCTTGCCAAACGCGGCCTGCTTCTGCCTGAGGAATATGAGAACATCGATTGGGAATCCGCCCCCGATACCATCAACTACGGTGCTCTGTACGAAAAACGTTACAAGGTGCTGCGCTGCGCGGCAAACCGTTTGCTGGCAAAGCCCAACGCCGCCTACCGCAAGTTCGTGAAGGAAAACGCCTTCTGGCTGCCGGACTACGCGCTGTTCATGGCACTGAAGGACGCCCACGGCGGGGCCTGCTGGCTTGAGTGGGAAGAGCCGCTGCGCCGCCGCGAGCCGGAGGCCCTGA
This sequence comes from Gemmiger sp., assembly GCF_057431175.1. NCBI lineage: Bacteria > Bacillati > Bacillota > Clostridia > Eubacteriales > Oscillospiraceae > Gemmiger > Gemmiger sp. The sequence continues at coordinate 38,648 of NZ_DBMDDV010000002.1, forward strand.
AAGCGGCCCGCGAGCAGTACGCCGACGATGTGGCTTTTTGGCAGGTGGTGCAGTACCTGTTCTACGCCCAGTGGAACGCGCTGAAAGGCTACGCCAACCGCATGAAGATCGACATTATCGGCGATCTGCCGATTTACGTCGCGCTGGACAGTGTCGATGTGTGGAGCTGCCCGCAGGAGTTCCAGCTGGACGAAAACCTGCTGCCCACCGAGGTGGCAGGCTGCCCGCCAGACGGCTTCTCGGCCACCGGCCAGCTGTGGGGCAACCCGTTGTTTGACTGGGACGCCATGGCCAAGACCGGCTATGCCTGGTGGGTGCGCCGCATCCGCCATATGTGCAGCATCTATGATGTGGTGCGCATCGACCACTTCCGCGGGTTCGCGGGATATTACGCCATCCCCTACGGCGACAAGACCGCCGAGCATGGCCGCTGGCGCGAAGGCCCCGGCTATGCGCTGTTTGCCGCCATCAAGAAAAAGTTGGGCAGCCCCCGCATTATCGCGGAGGATCTGGGCTTTTTGACCGAGGATGTCAACGCCCTGCTGAAAGAGTGCGGCTACCCCGGCATGAAAGTGTTGGAGTTCGCCTTTGACAGCCGCGACGGCGGCGACTACCGCCCCCACAGCTACCCGAACAACTGCATCGCCTACGTGGGTACCCACGACAACGAGCCGGTCAACGGCTGGATGGAGACCGCCGCGCCCGAGGATGTGGAGCGCGCCGTGCGCTACCTGAACCTGACGAAGAAAGAGGGCTACCACTGGGGCATGATGCGCGGCGTCTGGTCGAGCGTGGCCGACTTGGCCGTTGTGCAGGCGCAGGATGTGCTGGGCCTTGGGCATGAGTCCCGCATGAACACGCCGTCGACTTTGGGCGGCAACTGGTGCTGGCGCGCCGAGCCGGGGGTGTTCAACTCCCGCCTGGCCCGCCGCCTGCACGACCTGATGGAACTGTACGGCAGACTGCCCGAATAAACAAACGACCGCCGCAGCGCGTGAAAAGCGCCGCGGCGTTTTTTTGCCCTCCCGAGGGGAGGCTTTATGCAGTGTGGCCACAAATACAATATTTTCCCATTGACCTTACAGGCCGGATACAGTATTCTATTAGTAGTATAAATTCTAAAGAGGTGTTTTCCCGATGAAAGTGTGTCAGAAATGCCATACGCCTGCCAGGTATGATACGCAGAAATTCTGCTCGGTCTGCGGCACGCCGTTCCCGGATATGACGCCCGCGGAACCCGCCGCCCCGGCCCGGCAGCCGGCCCAGCCGGCCCAGCCGGTGCAGCCCGCGCCCCAGGCCCCGGTGCAGCCGCCTGTCCAGCCTCCGGTGCAGCCCTACGCCCAACAGCCGCAGAACCCCTTCGGCGCAGCGGCCCCGCAGCCCGAACAGCCCGGGCAGCCGAAAAAGAGCAAGCTGCCCATCATTATTGCGGCAGTCGTGGTCGTAGTTGTTGTGGCTGCCGCTGCGGCGGTGTTCTTCCTGCGCGGCAGCAAGGACAATGCAGCCACCCTGCCTGCCGCCGAGCCGGTCGCCACCGAAGCTGCCGACGCGGCGACGCCCCAGACGCCCGCCCCGGCGGACAGCGCCGCAGCAGCCCAGACACCCGCGCCCGCTGTTACGCCCCAGCCTGCCCAGACCCCGGCCCCTGCGGCGGCGGTCGCCACCGATACCCAGGTTGTGCTGCGCAACGCGGCGGCCAACGGCACCATTACGGTGGACGGTAAGGCGGTGGACTTTGCGTACGTGGGCAACGACGCGGTCATCCCCCGCAGTAGCCTGTCCGACGTCTGCCAGGTGCGCATCGTGGCCGACAACGGCAACGGCGGCTACCAGACCGCCGCCGTCTGGTACAACAAGGACTACGGCAATGAGCTGACCTTCGGCGCAGACTACGGCGCTTACACCGACTGCGACGCCACCGGCCTGGCAAAGCCCGGCGACAAGGTCGTGGATGTGCTGACCTGGGCGTTCTACCGCTCCTTCCAGGAAGCCATCAACGATGGAAATTCCTCGCTGCTGCGCTATTCCACGGCGGACAACTCGACCCGCTGTGCTGCGGAGATTCGCAACTACACCGGCAACACCTACGACCTGGGCAACTTCCAGGCTGTCAGTGACCCGGCCTCCATCAAATACACCGATGGCCAGGTCATCTACAACGGCCACTTTGTTGCCAACTACACGGACAGCGGCAGCAGCTACACGGCGGACCATCACCGCACGCTGCGCCTTGTGTGGGAGGACGGCATCTGGAAAGTGGACGCCTTTTCGCTGCTGCCCGACGGCGCGTACAGCGCCACCACCTACGCGCCCCTGCCGTAACCATCCCATAGAAGGTACGCATGAAAAATACGAAGTTGAAACTCGCGGCGGTGTCGCTGGCCCTGCTGCTGGCGGGCTGCGGCGCATCGGCCACGGTGGAACCGCAGCCGACGCCCGCCGCAGCCTTGGCCCCCACGGCGGCCCCGGCAGTGACCGAAGCCCCAGCCGCCACGCCGGAGCCGATCCCGCCCGAGAGCTATGACCAGCGGGACGAGACGTTCCGCGCCCGGCACGACGGCACGGAAGTGACGGTACACGCTACCGTGACCACGCCTGCCGAGGGCGCGGGCTGGCCGCTGGTGGTGCTCTGCCACGGCTTTACCGGCAGCCGGGGCGGCGACGGCCACTTTGGCCCGCTGGCCGCACGGCTGGCCCATGCAGGCATTGCCAGCATCGCCATGGACTTTCCCGGCTGCGGCGAGAGCGAGGAACCGTTCACGGCCTACACCCTTACGAACATCCGCGCTGACATGACCGCCGCCATTGCCTATATGGGGGTGACCTACGGTGCGGACACGAACCGGCTGGGGCTGGTGGGCCACAGCATGGGCGGCCGCGCCGTCAGCCTGTACCTGGACGGCCGGGACTACCCTGTGACCGCCGCTGCCCTGTGGAGCCCGGCGGACAATACCGGGCTGGATGGGCTGGAATTTCTGGCCCATGATGCCGACGAGCGGGCGGCCCTGCGCCAGACCGCCGACGAAAACGGCAGCGTCGAGCTGCCCCAGTGGGGCGTGGCCGCCGGTGCGGCCCTGTTTGACGAGATGGCCGCCAGCGACCCCTGCGGCGTGCTGGCCGGGTATCCGGGGGCGCTGCTGGCGGCATTCACCGGCGGTGACGCCGAGCTGTTGAGCGAGGATACCGTGGCCCTGGTGCAAAACACCCTGGCAACGCGGGACCTGCCGTTTGTCGATATGACAAACGATTTCCCCGACGCCAACCACAACTACCAGGCCGCCGAGGGCAGCGACGCCAGTGATGCGGAAATTGCCGCCCGCATTGAAAACGCCACGGCAGAGTTTTTGGTTTCGGCCCTGCGCTGACCGTTACAGTGCCGCGCCCTGGCTGAGCTGCGCCTGGCAGAAGGCGAAGAACCGCTGCGCCGCCGCAGGCTGCAAGGCCCCGCGCTTGCGGCAGAGATAGGCCGTGCGCCCCGGGTCGGGGTCGGTCAGCGGAATGATCTTTAAATCCATGCAGCGCAGAACAGGGTGGTCGGGCACGATGGCAATGCCAAAGCCCGCCGCCGCCATACCGGCTACGACGGTATCTTCCTCCGTCTCGTAGGCAATTTTTGGCGTTGCGCCGATTTTTTGGAACAGGGCATCGATGGGGCGGCGCAGGCCGCCGCGCTTGGAAAAATACACAAACGGATAGGGCAGCGTCTCCCGCAGGGTGACGCTGCTTTTTTGTGCCAGCGGGTGGTTTGGCGGTGCCACGACGACGAAGGGCGACCGGGCAAAGGCGACGTTTTCAAACACCGTGTCGTCGCCGGGGTGGCTGACGAAAGCCATGTCGAGCCGTTCCTCGGCCACGGCTTGCAGAAGATCGGCGGTGAAGCTGCTCTCGGTGTGCAGCTCAAAGCGGGTATGTTCGTTGCCGGATGTGGCAAGAAATTTTTGCATCAAGTCCGGCACAGTCTGGGCCGCCAGCTTGCGGATGTCGCCCAACAGCACCAGCCCGCCGCCGCGGCCCATCTCCTGTAAATCCTGCGTTCCGGCGTCATGGCGGGCGCGGGCGCAGGCACGATCTACCCGGCCTGCCTGCCTACGGCCCTCAAGTGGTTCCCCGACAAGGCCGGTTCTATCTCCGGCCTTGTGCAGGCGGGCGCATCCTGCGGCCCCTTCATCATGTCGCCCATTGCCCAGTGGCTCATTGACACCTACGGTGCGCAGATGGCCTGCCGCATCCTGGGCAGGCCGATGCGCACAGCGGCCCCTGCAAGGGGAATGGAAAATCCGCTGACGACATATTTACACTGCCCTGAAATTGTGCTATACTATTTCTGACCGACCGGTCGGTCAGAATGAAAGGGAACGCAGCTATGCCGAAATACAGTGTAAAAAAACCATTTACGATACTGGTGGCGGTCATACTGGTGCTGGTGCTGGGCTTTGTCAGCCTGACCGGCATCCAGACCGACCTGCTCCCCGCGATGAACCTGCCCTACCTGCTGGTCATGACCACCTACCCCGGTGCCAGCCCTGAGCAGGTCGAGGCCGACGTGACCCAGCCGCTGGAAAACGCCCTCTCGGTGCTCAACGGCGTCAAGAATGTCACGAGCCAAAGCAACGAGAATTACAGCCTGATCTTCCTGGAATACCAGGATGATACCGACATGGACAGCGCCATGGTCAAGGCCAGCACGGCCGTGAACCAGCTGGGCGACGCCCTTCCGGATATGGCGTCCACTCCGACGCTTATGGAAATCAGCCCTGACATGATGGCGACCCAGTATGTGGCGGTCGATTATGACGACATGGATATCTACGAGTTGTCCGACTATGTCAGCGAGAACGTGCTGCCCCAGCTGGAACGCGTGGACGGCGTGGCGAGTGTTTCAACCACAGGACTTGTGGAAAAGTCTGTGCAAATCACGCTGGACCAGGATAAAATCGACGCAGTGAATGACAAACTGCTGGTCAAGGTCAGTGACCGCCTGGCCGACGCGAAAAAAGAACTGGACGATAACAAGAAGAAAATCAACGACGGCCTGAAAGAACTCGACGACGCCCAGGCCCAGCTGGACGCGGGCAAATCCGAGCTGAACACTCAGAAAGCCGACGTGACGACCCAGCTGCGGGACGCCATCACCGAACTGGACAAACAAATCCCTGAGCTGGAAAAGAAAATCGCCGATTTGAAAACCGATATCGACGACGCGAACCGCAAGCTCGAGGACGCCAAGAACGCCGACACCACCCTGCCGGAGGTCACGCTGCCCATCGACGACGCGCTGTTTGCCAGCTGCAAGCAGATTTTGGCTGCGTGGGACCCCCAATATAACGCCAATGATCTGCCCGCCAACCTGGCCGAGGCCAAGGGCAGCACGGCCAAGATGGGCGCAATGGTCAACGCCATCGAGCGCGCCACACAGAACATCAACAGCACCGCTGCCGCGGAAAACCTGTTGGAATCCGGCATGGACGTGGCCCAGAGCGCGGCCTACCTTGACGCCCAGTACACGGCGCTGACCGGGCGCATCCAGGCGTTGGATGCGGAAATCGCCGGGCTGGAGGATGACAAGGCCGCCGCCGAGGGCGACGAGGCCCAGCAGCAGGTGATCCAGGCGCAAATCGACGCCAAGCGCGCCGAGCAGGCGGGCTACCAGAAAATTCTGGACGAAAATGCCCCCCGCCGCGCCCGCCTGACCGAACTGAACGGCTGCCTGACGACCCTGTCCACGACCAGCACGGCGCTGAATAACGCGACGGTATTGCTGCAGGCCCGCCAGCAGGCGGAGGCCGGGCTGAACGAGGGCATGAAGCCGCTGCAGCAGGCCTTGAACGAGACCGTGCAGGCGCTGAATGACCAGCTGACCAAAGCCCAGGAAATACTGACCCAGCTCAACGACCAGCGCGCCAAGATGGAATCCGCGCTGGCAAGCCTGGGTGACCCCGCCGTGGACCCCGCCATGGCCGATGTGGCCGTGCAGCTGCTTTTGAGCGGCAGCGAGGCCCAGCTGCAGCTGGGCGAGTTCCAGATATCCAGCGGCCGTACCCAGCTGGAAGCCGGTAAGACCCAGCTGGAAGCCGCGCAGGAGGAGTACGACTCCGCCCGCGAGGAAGCGCTGAAAAACGCGAACCTGGATCAGCTGCTGAACATGGCGACACTGACCCAGCTGATTGCGGCCCAGAACTTCTCGATGCCCGCCGGTTACATCGACGGCGGCGCAGGGGACGACAACCGCTACATTATCAAAGTGGGCGATGCCTTTGCCGACGCCGACGAGCTGAAAAACATGGTGCTGTGCAATATTGACGGCATCGGGGATGTGCGCCTGGCCGACGTGGCCGAGGTCGAAATGACCGACAACGCCGACGACGCCTACGCCAAGGTGGACAAAAACCGTGCGGTATTGCTGTCTATCTACAAGAGCTCGACGGCCTCCACCTCCACCGTCTCCAACGCGGCCAACGCCGCCATGGAAGAAATGATGGCCGAGACCGAGGGTCTGCACCTGACGCCCATCATGGACCAGGGCGACTACATCAAGCTTATCGTCAACAGCGTGCTCTCGAACCTTATCGAGGGCGCGATCCTCGCGATCATCGTGCTGGCGCTGTTCCTGAAAGACCTGCGCCCCACCATCGTTGTCGCCATCAGTATGCCGCTGAGCGTGCTGTTTGCCATCGTATGGATGTACTTTACCGGCATCACGTTTAATATTCTGTCCCTGTCCGGCCTGGCGCTGGGCGTCGGTATGCTTGTCGATAACTCGGTCGTTGTCATCGAGAACATCTACCGCCTGCGCGGGCGCGGCGTGCCTGCCCCCCGCGCGTCGGTGCAGGGCGCACGGCAGGTGGCCGGGTCCATCGTGTCCAGTACGCTGACGACCATCTGCGTATTCCTGCCGCTGGTGTTCACCACCGGCATGGTGCGCGAACTGCTCAGCGATATGGCATGGACGATTACCTTCAGTTTGCTGGCGTCCCTTATCGTGGCGCTGACCGTCGTGCCCTGCGCGGGTTCCACGGTGCTGAAAAAGCAGAAGGATATCAAGCACCCCTGGTTCGACAAGGCGCTGAACGGCTATGAAAAGCTGCTGCGCTTCTGCCTGCGCCGCAAGGCTGTGCCGCTGACGCTGGCAATCGTGCTGCTGGGTGTCTCCATCTGGCGCGTGGCGACGATGGGCGTTGTCATGATCCCGGATATGAGCAGCAACCAGCTGACCGTCACGGTCAACGTGCCCGACGACACCGCCAAGGAGGATGCCTTCACAACGGCGGACAGCGTCATGGACGCCATCATGACGGTGGACGGCGTGGACACCGTGGGCGCAATGTCCGGCAGCCCCAACAGCATGGTCATGATGGCGGGCAGCAGCGCCGCTACCGACAACACGGCGTTTACTTACTATGTCCTGCTGGGCGACAAGGCCCCGAAGGCCAAGGTCGTGGAGCAGGAAATCTACGACAAGACGGCCGATCTGAACTGTGAGATCGACGTGAATTCCAACGGCTTGATGGATATGAGCGCCCTGTCCGGCTCCGGCATCGAGGTCGATCTCTACGGCAACGACCTGGATGATCTGAGCGCCGCAGGCAAACAGGTCATCGAGGTCATGAACGGCATCGACGGCATCGTCAACCCTACCGATGGCCAGGACGCCAGCGATGCCGAGGTGAACATCACCATTGACAAGGACAAGGCCATGCGCATGGGCCTGACCGTGGCGCAGGTCTACCAGCAGATCGCCGCCAAGCTGACCACCGACACCACCGCCACGACCTTGAAAGCGGGCGGCACCAGCTACACCGTGACCATTGTGGACAAGACCGACACGCCGACGCTGGACGATATCTTCAACATGGAGTTTGAGACGACCACCACCGACGAGGATGGCAACACCGTAAAGGAGACCCACACCCTGGGCGAGTTCGCCACCCGTACCACCACGGCGGGCTACACTGAGATCAGCCGCGAGAACGGCTCCCGTCAGCTGTCCATCACCAGCGAGACGGCGGAAGGGTACAACACAACGCTGATTTCCCGCGAGCTGGAACCCAAGCTGGCCGAATTGCAGCTGCCCGACGGTGTGACCGCCGAGCTGGCGGGCGAGACGACCCAGGTCACCGAGATGCTGGGCCAGATGGCGAAGATGCTGGCGCTGGCGCTGCTATTCGTCTACTTTGTCATGGTCGCGCAGTTCCAAAGCCTGCTGTCGCCGTTCATCGTTCTGTTCACGATTCCGCTGGCCTTCACCGGCGGTATGCTGGGCCTGATGGCCACCGGCGAGCAGCTGTCGCTCATTTCGCTGATGGGCTTTCTGGTATTGATGGGTGTCGTCGTCAACAACGGAATTGTGTTCGTTGACTACGCCAACCAGCTGCGCATCGGCGGGTTGGAGCGCAGCGATGCCCTTGTCGCTACCGGCCGGACCCGTATGCGCCCGATCCTGATGACGACGCTGACCACCGTGCTTGCCATGGTCACGATGCTGTTCGGCACCGATATGGCCAGCGAGATGAGCACCGGCATGGCTATCGTCATTATTGGCGGTCTGAGCTACGCCACGCTGATGACGCTGTTCATCGTGCCTGTGCTGTATGATCTGTTCTACCGCAAGCCGCCGGTGAATATCGACGTCGGTGATGACGGCATGGATGACCTGCCCGACGATGCCGCTGAGTTTGCGGCCGAATTCGCCGCCCGCCGTGCCGCCGAGAATGCGGCCAAAGCGCCCGCCGAAGAAAAGCGCCGCCCGGATCTGAGCCGCGCGGCCCACGCCCCGGCGGAAAACGAGACGCCCAACGAGGAAAAGGAGGCGGACCACGATGCAGAATGACCAGCAAGCCGCCCGCAAGGCCGCCGTGTATGAGGCTGCGCTGCAGCTTATCGGCCAGGGCGTCAGCCCTGCCGCGCTGAAAATACAGCAGCTTGCCGATGCCGCCGGTATCGGCAAGGGCACGGTGTACGAGTATTTTTCCTCCAAAGAGGAAATTTTGCAGGGCTTGGCCGAGTACTGCTTTGCCCGGGAAAACGAGCGTGTCCGTGCCATGTTCGCCGACTGCACGACGCTGGCCGGGCTGGAAGAACGCATTACCGGCTATTTACAGGACATTGCCGCCAGCCGGATGGGCAGCTACAAGATGATCGCCGAGACGCTGGGAATGCCCCGCAGGACGGGTGCTATGCCCGCCTGCATGGCCGAACTGAAAGAAATCGTAAGTGAACTGCTGGCGCGGCTGCAGGCGGCGGGGGAAATCGCCCCGGAGCTTGGCATGGAGTATTGCTATATGTCGCTGCTTTCCGCCGTTGTAGGCGGCCTGATGGGCCTGTGCTATGCCGCTGACCACGACCGCACCGTGGAAGACCTGATGGATAACCTGCGGCTGATGATACGAAGGACCTTAGGAAAATAAAAACTGCAGCCTTCCCCCTCGGGGGGAAGCCTTACCTAAAAACGCCTGTGTACCGCATAGCAAAGCGCGGTGCACAGGCGTTTTGGATTATTTGCGATATTTCGCCAGCGTTTTTATGACCAGCTCGGTTTCCAGGGGCTTGGTCAGGTGCTCGTTCATACCGGCCTCGTAGGCACGGCGGCGGTCCTCGGCAAAGGCGTTGGCAGTCGTAGCTAAAATCGGGATGCGCCCGGCGTCGGGGCGATCCAGCCTGCGAATGGTTCGCGTCGCTGTGTAGCCGTCCATCACCGGCATCATCACATCCATTAAAATCGCGTCAAACTCGCCGGGCCGGGATGCGGCAAAAATGTCCACGGCCTCCTGCCCATTGCGGGCAGCAGTGACGGTGGCCCCGGCGTTTTCCAATAGGAACTGGGCAATTTCCAGGTTCAGGTCGTTGTCCTCGGCCAGCAGGATGTTCACACCCTGCAAGGTGGCGTCGTCGGCGAGCTTTTCCGTCTCGGGCTGGGGCGCGGCGCTGGGGTCGATTTCCAGCGGCAGCGTGATGTAGTAGGTCGTACCGACGCCCTGCCGGCTCTCAAACGTGATGGTGCCGCCCATCTTGTCCGCCAGGCTCTTGGCGATGGGCATACCCAGTCCGGTGCCGCCGTAGGTCGAGCGGGCGTCCAGAACCTCCTGGGTGAACGGCTCAAAGATGTGCTTCTGGAATTCCTCGCTCATGCCGATGCCGGTGTCGGCGCAAGTGAACTTGACCCAGGCGGTCTTGCCGTCGCAGCGTTCCTCCCGCAGGGTCATAGTGATGGTGCCGTTGTCCTTGTTGTACTTGACGGCGTTGCTCATAATGTTCATCATCAGCCGCTTTACGTGGATCGGGCTGCCGATGAGATCGGGGTGGGGCAGATCGATGTCGTCGCAGAGTATGCGGATGCCGCGCCCGGCGGCCTGCTTTTCCAGCACATCCTGCAACCCGGTCAGCAGCTTGACCATGTTGAAAGGCCGGTGTTCGAGCACGACCTCACCGGATTCCAGCTTGCCCATGTCCAAAACTTCATTGACGAGCTCCAGCAAAAAGCCCGAGGCGTCCCAGATTTTGCGGCGGCACTCGGCCTGTTTGGCCATATCGTCGGCGTAGTGGTCGCCAATCTCCACCATGCCCCGGATGCCGTTGATGGGCGTGCGGATGTCATGGCTCATCCGCTGCAAGAACTCGGTCTTGGCAACGTTGGCGGCCTCAGCCTTGCGGGCGGCCTTTTCCAGCGATTTTTGGTAGGCTTTCTCCTGCAGAAGCTTTTCCTCCTGATAGGAGTGCATCGTGCGGCGGCGCACCAATTCAATCAAAAGAATAATGAGGGTGTAGGAAATCACTACAAAGATGATGTTCTTGGGCGTTGTGGTAAAGACGGCGGCCTCCGGCAAAAAGGCGTAGACGTAGTAGTCGAGGCCCTTCTCGGTGTAGCCGAAGTAGCCGCTGGTGCCCATGCCGGTGTCACGTACATAGACCATCCTGTCATAGACGCCGCGCTGCTTGATGAGCTGCAGCGGTGCGACCTCGTCGGTGGAAAGCCCCAGCAGGCTTTCATCGTTGGCGGCAATGATTTTATTGCCGCTGGCCACGGCCAGCGTGCCGTCCGTAGCGATATGGAAGCCGGAAACCAAATGCTGGTATGACAATTTGTAAGTGTGGACATACTCGGCGGGGGTGTGGTAGAACGCAACAATGATGCAGTCGGCCCCCTCGCGGGCTGAGGCGGCAATATCCAAAAAGGAGTCATCCCCGCAGACGAGGCGCACAGCGTAGGTCTTTTTCGGGTGGTCGGCCACATCCAAAAGGGAATCGGTCGTCAGCACCTTGTTCAACAGGGGCAGCAGGGCCTCCTCCTTGCAGTAGCTTTTGGTGATCTGTCCATCCCGGGAGAGAAGCAGCAGCCCGGTCAGGTAGTGGTTCTCGACGAAGTGCGGTAAGACGTCCTCTGCAGCGGGGTAAAGGTCGTCGGGCTTTTCGGTGAGGTACCAGATATCCCGGGCGCACTGCTGGGCGCTTTCGGTCACGCGCAGCAGGCTCTTGGCCTCGGATGCCAGATTCAGGCTGCTGTAATCGGCACACTGTTCCTTGATGTAATCCACGCGGGTGGACAGCGCATCCTCGGCTGTGGCGATGTCGGTGTTGGCCGAGTAAAAAGAGATGGAGACGAGCAGCAGCACCCCGATCAGCACGGACAGCAGCCAGAACCCATTGAGACGGGGCAGACGTTTAGCGGCCATAGTCCACCTCCAGATATTTGTCCGGGTCGGGCAGGTACTTAGCCAGGATAGCCCGGGTCGTGCCGTCGGTGCGCATATCGGCCAGGGCAGCGTTCAGCGCGGTATCCAGCCCGCGGTCATCGTTCAGGGCAAAGGCCACGCCCAGCCCCACCACCTGCAAAGGCTCGTCCAGGATGCGGTACTCGATGCCGAAATCCGACATGAACTGCAAAATCGAGGTCTCATGGGCGGCCACAGCGTCGGCGTAGCCCTTGCTCAGATAGGCGTAGATCAGCTCGCGTTTCTGCATCGAGAGCAGGGCGCGGATCTCGGGGATGCGGGGATCGCCGCCATCCAGAAACAGCGCTTCCGGCTTGGTGGTGGCCTGCACGGCGACAGTCTTGCCCGCCAGGTCGGCCAGGGTTTCAATATCACTGCCCGGCATGACGGCCACGACCTGGCGGCTGACCATGTACGGCCCGGCCCAGCGGTACTCATCCTCGCGCCCGTCGATGGAAAAGCTGCCCCACAGGCAGTCGACGGTGCCATTCTCTACCAACTCTTTTTTGTCGACCCAGTCGATGGTGACGAACTGCGCCTTATAGCCCATGCGGCGGAATGCCTCGGTGGCAAGCTCCACATCGATGCCGGTGGGTTGGCCGTCGGCGCTCAGGTAGTTGAAGGGCGGGTAGCTGTCACTGCCGATGACGATGGTGGGCAGGTCAGCATCCGGGTCGGCTGTGGCGGCCCGCGCGGCGCAGCCCGCCAGCAGGCAGACGGCCAGGCAGAGCACGGCCAGCAAAAACAGCAGTCTGGGGCGGTGGTGCTTCATACGCAAAGATCCTCTATATTGGTTGGAATATTACAGAGAGTAACACTTTGGGAAAATAATATTTATTGTAGCATCGGACGCCGATACAGTCAAGAAAGGCAGCTGCATGATTTGACAAAAAATAGAAGAAACTTTACGGCGGCCAGGGGACTGGCCGCCCTGCAGCCTTTGCAAACCACATCATACCAGGATATGCGTCGCCTGTGCCGATCAGCCGCGTTTGTTTCGGCAAAACAGTTGCCCCGGTGCGGGTGTGATGTTATAATAGCAATAACAATGTAAAATTTTGCCATCACAGCGGAAAGGAGCGGAAGATGAACAACGTCACACGCAGCATTTTCCGCGCCATCCATGAGGGCAAGTGGCTCAGCATCGAGTACAAAAACCAGCAGACCCAGCAGACAAAATACTGGGTCGCCGTCAAGGGGCTGAACCCCCGCACCCGCACGCTGACGGTGGACGGCCTGCACCTGAAACTGCTGACCGTCCAGGACCTGACCATCCACATTGACCGCATCCAGGCAGCCGAAGTTGTGGACGGCTCCTGGTGCCCGGTGAATGAGACCCTCGTTGCCGATATCCGGGATAATCCCGGCAAATACACAGCGCTGTTCGCAAACTCGGCCAATCTGCGGGTGCTGGACTACCTGGCCGCCTGCAACCGGCTGGATGCCACGCCCTACCAGACCAATTACAGCCTCGTCCACGCCATCGACGCGGATCGATTTGACGAGGGGACCGAGGACGCCATCGAGCTGGGGGACGACCAGTTCCGGGAGCTGGTGCAGCGGTTCCAGCGCCGGGTGGATGACCGCAGGCAGAACGCCGCCCGGCCCAGTCTGCCGCAGCTGGGGCTGAACCTTATCAGCATAAACACCAACAAAGGGCTGTATGTGCTGGCTTATCGCCCGCTGCGGCTGGATGTGCGCCGCCGCACGCTGCGGGCCGACGCCGACCCGGTCATCTGCCGGGAGTTCACCATCAACGGCGCAAAGCTGAGCATCCATCAATTTCTGGACGCCGACGACCACGCGCTGCTGGACGACTTTTACAAAAATCAGGAGACCATCAAGGATCGTATCACCCGGGGCAACCCGCAGGTGCGCGGCGTGGACGATATGCCCTACCTGATCGCCATTGGGCGCGACTGCCCGGTGGATTTGGAGCACGAGTACCGCGGCATCCTCAATATGTTCGAGGATCCCTCCGGCGAGACGGTCACCGCACCGCTGCGGGCTTTCTTTGGCGAGATGACGGCCCGGCCCCGACGCCGCAAATCCTACCCGCTGGCGCTGCTGAACAACAAAGTCAACCTGGACCAGCTGCTTGCCATCAACAATGCCATGCGCTATCCCCTGGCCTATGTGCAGGGGCCGCCGGGCACCGGCAAGACCAACACCATCGTCAACACGCTGACTACGGCGTTTTTCAACGAGCGCACGGTGCTTTTTGCCAGTTACAACAATCACCCGATTGACGGCGTGGTGGAAAAATTGCAGCAGATCGACTACCACGGCCATACGGTGCCCTTCCCGATTCTGCGGCTTGGCAACGCCGAAAAGACCGCCGAAGCGCTGCGGACCATCGCCAAATTGTATGACCAGTGCATCCAGCTCCCGGTGCCGGAAAAGCTGCTGGACAAAAACCACGCCGACCGCACAGCCCGCGCCAAACAGCTGACCGAGCTGCTGGAACGCTATGAGCGGGTGCTTGACCTGCGGGAGCGCAAGGAGACCATCGAGCGCCTGCTGGAAGCCCGCAGCCAGATGAACTTCCGCTTTGAGCTGGAGGCCGGGCAGCTGCCCCAAGTCAACCGCGAGCTGGCCGTCTACGGCGATATTGACACCGCCGACGCCATGGCCCTGCTGGACCGCAACGAGGGCGAACTTTTGCGCTACCTCTACTACACGTCGGTGCAGTACATCCGCCGCCTGGCCGAACCGAAATATGAGGATTTGATGGAGATTGTCCGCAGCGCCGACAACGATAAGGAGAAGGCAGCGACTTTCAACAAGTACATCTCCGAGCCGGAAAACCTGAAAAAGCTGCTGCGCGTTTTCCCCATCGTGGCAACGACCTGTATCTCCGCCCACCGCCTGGGCGACCCCGAGCCGAGCTTTGATATGGTCATTATGGACGAAGCCAGCCAGTGCAACACGGCCATGTCGCTGGTGCCGATTCTGCGCGGCCGGTCGCTGATGCTTGTCGGCGACCCGCAGCAGCTTTCCCCGGTTATTCTGCTGGACCCCGCCGACAACAAGGCCCTGCGCCGCAAGTACAGCGTGACCGAGGAATACGACTACATCGAAAACTCGATTTACAAGTGTTTCCTGGCCTGCGACGCCGTCAGTGACGAGACGCTGTTAAGCTACCACTACCGGTGCAGCCCGCGCATCATTGAGTTCAACAACCGCAAATACTACAACCACAAGCTGCACATTGCCAGCCAGGAGCACAACCCCGAGCCGCTGGTCTATGTGGATGTGCCCGACAACACCACCGACGAGCGCAACACTGCCCCGCAGGAGGTGCGCCGCATCGACGCCTACTTGAGCCGCCACCCGGATAAGCAGGTGGGCATCATCACGCCGTTTGCGCGGCAGCGTGCCGCCATTGAGGCGATGCTGCGGGCCAACCACTACGACAACGCCAGCTGCGGCACAGTACACGCATTCCAGGGCGACGAGAAGGATGTGGTCATCTTCTCACTGGCGCTGACCGACCAGACCCGGGAAAAGACCTACGCCTGGCTGAAAACCAACAAGGAGCTTATCAACGTGGCGACCTCCCGTGCGCGGGATCAGCTTGTCATCCTGTCCAGCCAGAAGGAACTGGACCGCCTGCACGCGGGCGCGGTGGATGATGATATCTACGAGTTGGTGCAGTACGTGCGCACCAACGGCGTGTCTGACGTGACCGAGAAGCCCGCCGCCAGCCGGGCACTGGGCATCAAGCCGTACAGCACCAGGACCGAGGACGCCTTTTTGGAGAACCTGAACCACGCGCTGGACAACGCTTTCCTGGACGGCAGCCGCTGCACCGTGCGCAAGGAAGTCCCCATTGCCCAGGTGTTTGAGAATAACCCCAGCTACACAGATCTGTTTTACACCGGGCGGTTTGATTTTGTCGTCTACCAGCGGGAGGGCCGCCGCCTGATGCCGATCCTAGCCATTGAGCTGGACGGCCGCGAGCACCGCGACGACCCCGCCGTCCAGCGCCGTGACCGCAAGAAGGAGCAGATCTGCCGTGAGCACGGGTTTGAGCTGATCCGCGTGGAGAACAGCTATGCGAGACGGTATAATTATATTAAAAGTATTTTGATAAATTACTTCAGGAAAGTGCCGTAACGCCCGCCCCCAGCCCTGCACAAAAAAGACCTGCATCCCATCAGGACGCAGGTCTTTTTTGCTGCGGCTTACCGCCAATGAAACGTGACCATGCCGTACACATAAATAAACGCAATGGCACAGGGCACAAAATACCGGAACACAGGTTTCATCCAGGGCTGCACTTTCAGCCCTTTGCCGGTGTTGGCCTCGTTTACAAAATTCTCCCAGCCCCAGCCGAAGCGGTTGCAGCAGAAGAGAGCTAAAACCAGCGTTCCCAGCGGCAGAACGTTGTTGCTGACGATGAAATCCCAGAAATCCAGCCATGCGCTGCCCGGCGCAAAAGGCTGGAAGTGCAGTACGCTGTACCCCAGCGCTGTCGTCAGCGCCAACAGAAAGATGCCCGCGCCGCAGACCACACAGCCTTTCGGGCGTGTCCAGCCGGTCAGCTCGCGCACCATGGCCAGGATGTTCTCGCAGACGCCCAGCACGGTAGACAGCGCCGCAAACACCATGAACAGAAAGAACAGTGCGCCCCACCAGCGGCCCCCGGCCATGTTGTTGAAAACACCGGCCATCGTGTCAAACAGCAGGCTTGGCCCGGCAGTGACTTCCAGCCCGTAGGTGAAGCAGGCCGGGAAGATGATGATGCCCGCCAGCACCGCCACAAAGGTGTCCAGCGCGATGATGTGCAGCGACTCGCCCATGAGGGAGCGCTCCTTGCCGATGTAGCTGCCGAAGATTGCCATGCCGCCCATGCCGACGGACAGCGAAAAAAACGCCTGGTTCATGGCCGCCACGATGACGCTGCCGTCGATTTTGGAAAAATCCGGCACAAGGTAGAACCGCAGCCCCTCGGCGGCTCCGGCAAAGGTCAGGCTGTGGATGGCCAGCACCAGCATCAGCACCAGCAGCGCTGTCATCATGTACTTGGTCACGCGTTCCAACCCGCCCTGCAAGTTGAAGCTGAGCAGTACGAACGCCGCCACGACCACCGCAAACAGATAGGTCACGTTGACTTTCGGGTCGGCGAGCATCTGCGCAAAGCCGAAATCGGCGTTGTCCCCAGTCAGAAATTTGACAAAATAGTACAAAATCCAGCCGGTGACGACCGTGTAAAACGCCATGATGGCAATGTTGCCAATCAGGCTGAATACGCCGAACACGCCCCACTTGTGGCCGGGCTTTTCCAGCCGCTGGTACATATAAATGGGGCTTGCCTGCGCCGCGCGGCCCACGGCCAGCTCCATGACCATGGCGGGCAGGCCCAGCACCAAAAGGCAGAGGATGTACAGCAGCATAAAGCTGCCGCCGCCGTTCTGGCCGCACATCCAGGGAAATTTCCATACATTGCCGCAGCCGATGGCGCACCCGGCGGACAGCATGATAAAGCCCAGGCGGCTGCCCAGGCGCTCGCGTTTGTTCATTGGCTCGTTTCCTTTTCGGTCGTGATGGTTATGCAGACGATCTCGGTGCGGCCCTGGGTGCGGAACTTGTAGCCCCAGGTGCCGGTGCCGCCGCTGACGATGGCATCGCAGCGGTCTGTGATATGTTTTCTGCCGTAGTTGCGCTCGTTTTTGGCAGCCATGCCCACCGCACCCGCAGGCCAGACCTGCCCGCCGTGGGTGTGGCCGCTCAGGATCAGATCGGCCCCCGCTGCGGCGGCGTTCTTAAAGTCCCGCGGCTCGTGGTCAAGCCAGACCGTGTAGCGGTCGTCCGGGCCGGTGGGCATCAGCTGCGCAGCCGTAAAGCGGCTGCCGTTGGTGTATAGGTGATCCTTGCGGCCTACGATGCGCACGCCGCAGGACAGCGTGATGGCGGTGTCCTCCAGAATGCGGACACCCGCTGCGGCAAAGGCGCGCTCCAGCTCGGCGCGGCCAAAACTCGGCTCCCGCCAGTGGTGAAACAGGTCGTGGTTGCCCAGCACATAGTATTTGCCCAAGGGGGCATCGATCTCGCCGAAGAACTGGCAGAAGGCGTCGAAATCCTCTTTCTCGGTGTACTCGTCGAAGATGTCGCCGGTCAGCACCAGCAGATCCGGCTGGCAGGCCGCGACTTTCTCCCGCAGTTCCGGGATGCGGGTGCGGTCCATGGCCGCGCAGGCCCGGGGGTGTACGTCGCTGATCTGTACGATACGCAGCTGACCATTGGGCAAGGCTTTCTGCGTTGTCAGGTTATATTTTGTGGTACACAGCCGCAGCGCCCGGCGGCGGCCCCACCACATGATAAACCCGGTCAGCAGCCACGGCGTTATGCCGCCCAGCCAAAAAATATGCCAAACAGTCAGCGGCGCACCGCCGACACGCCGCAGCACCAGCCCGATGCCGGTGCCGATGCAGTAGAAGGTGACGAGATGCCCGACAAAGACGATGCCAAGGCCCAGCGGGTCCCGGCTGATATAAGCCAGCAGCGCCATCAGCACCAGCGGCAGGCCGTAGTACAGCACCGGCCACTGGGCCACAAGCTGCAACGGCGGCAGCTGTAAAAAGTTGAGATACAGCAAAATATCCAGCGCCGCCTGGCCCAAGCGGGGAAGGACAAATTGAAAGAATGGATGATACATGGTGTCAGCCTTTGTTGTGAGAATGCCTTCCCCCTTGGGGGAAGGTGTCTGCGGTCCCGCCCGCAGACGGATGAGGGGCGGAGATACCGTGATTACCCATACAGGGGATAGTATGGCAAAGTTCGCCCCTCATCAGTCCGCTTCGCGGCCAGCTTCAGTCTCCGTGCCAAGTGCCGCCTACGGCGGTTGCACTCCGACACGCGCCTGCGGGCGCAGCCCCACGGGGAAGCCTTTTTAACAAAAATTCCCCCGCACCTCGCGGTACGGGGGCTGAATTTTACTTTTTACTGTTCCTTCGCCTTAATCGCCGCATCAATCGCTCTTGCAGCCTCTTTACCGGCACCCATGGCCAGAATGACCGTGGCGGCACCGGTGACAGCGTCGCCGCCGGCGTAGACCATCGGGCGGCTCGTCAGGCCGTCGGGACCGTTGGTGATCAGGCAGCCGTGCTTGTCGGCGTCCAGACCCGGCGTGGTGGAGCGGATCAGCGGGTTGGGGCTGGTACCCAGCGCCATGATCATCGTATCAACGTCCAGAACGAACTCGCTGCCTTCCTTGACGAGGGGGCGGCGGCGACCGGAGGCGTCCGGCTCACCCAGTTCCATTTCGACGCAGGTCATACCCTTGACCCAGCCGTTCTCGTCACCCAGCACCTCCGTCGGGTTCGTCAGCGTCTTAAAGACGATGCCCTCCTCCTCGGCGTGCTCGACCTCTTCTTTACGGGCAGGCAGCTCGGCCATGCCGCGGCGGTAGACGATGTAGACATTCTCGGCACCCAGACGCTTGGCGCAGCGGGCGGCGTCCATGGCAACATTGCCGCCGCCGACGACGGCGACAGACTTGCTCTTCATGATGGGCGTGCGGGAATCCTCCTTGTACGCCTTCATCAGGTTGACGCGGGTCAGGTACTCGTTGGCAGAGTAAACACCGTTCAGGCTCTCGCCGGGGATGCCCATAAAGCGGGGCAGACCGGCGCCGGAGGCAACATAGACGGCCTCAAAGCCGTAGTCGTTCATCAGCTCGTCAATGGTCAGGACTTTACCGATGACCATGTTCGTCTCGATGTCCACGCCCAGCTCCTTCAGGCCCTCGACCTCGTGCTGGACGATGTCCTTGGGCAGACGGAACTCGGGGATGCCGTACATCAACACGCCGCCCGCAACGTGCAGGGCCTCGTAGACGGTGACTTTGTAGCCCAGCTTGGCCAGATCGCCCGCGACGGTCAAGCCGGAGGGGCCAGCGCCGATGACAGCGACCTTGTGGCCATTGGGCGCGGGGGCGGTGGGCTTGGTATGTACGTTGTTGCGGTACCAGTCGGCGACAAAGCGCTCCAAGCGGCCAATGCCGACGGCCTCGCCCTTGATGCCGCGGACGCACTTGCCTTCGCACTGGTGCTCCTGCGGGCAGACACGGCCGCAGACGGCGGGCAGCGCGCTGGACTGCGCAATGACGTTGTAGGCGGCCTCAAAGTCGCCCTCGGCCACATGCTTGATGAAGCCGGGAATATCAATTTCAACGGGGCAGCCGCTGCGGCAGGGGTGGTTCTTGCACTGCAGGCAGCGCTTGGCCTCGTTCACGGCCATCTCCTCGGTGTAGCCAAGGGCGACCTCTTTAAAGTTTTTGTTGCGGACGTTCGGCTCCTGGCTGGGCATGGGGCACTTTTTCGGGTCCATGTTCGGCATAATTACTGCACCTCCTGCTTCAGCAAATTACACTCGGCCTCGCGGGCGTGGGCCTCAAAGGGCTTGTACATCGTGCCGCGGTGCATAGCCTCGTCAAAATCGACCTCAAAGCCGTCAAAGTCGGGGCCGTCCACGCAGGCAAACTTGGTCTGCCCGCCCACGGTCAGGCGGCAGCCGCCGCACATGCCGGTGCCGTCCACCATAATGGGGTTCATCGACACAACGGTCTTGACATTGTGGGGCTTGGTCGTCTTGACGACAAATTTCATCATGATCAGGGGTCCGATAGTAATGACCTCGTCAAAGTTGGCGCCCTCGATGATTTTCTTGTCCAGCGGCGCAGTGACAACACCCTTTTCGCCGTAGGAGCCGTCGTCGGTCATGATGATAAACTCATCGCAGCAGGCGCGGAACTCGTCCTCGAGAATGACAAGATCCTTGTTGCGGAAGCCGACAATGCCGGTGACCTTGGTGCCCTGCTCGTGCAGCGCCTGGGCAATGGGCAGCGCAATGGCGCAGCCCACGCCGCCGCCGACGACGCAGACGTTTTTCAGGCCCTCGATCTCGGTGGCCTTGCCCAAGGGGCCGACAAAATCGTGCACAGCTTCGCCCTCTTTGAGGGAGTTGAGCTGCATGGTACCTGCGCCGACGACCTGGAAAATGATGGAAACGGTGCCAGCCTCACGGTCAAAGCCGGCAATGGTCAGGGGGATACGCTCAGAATCTTCCTTGGCACGGACGATGATGAACTGGCCGGCCTTCGCCTTTTTGGCGATGAGCGGCGCATGGATCCAGAGTTCGGTCACGGTGGGGTTCAGCTCCCGCCGTTTGATGATAGTAAACAAAGCGATCTCTCCTTCTCTTTGTTTTTATATTTATACATTTATATTGTAGCGTATTTCCGCGAAAATGTAAAGATGAAATATCTGTTAGAATGAGAAGAGAAAAAGCAGGAATGTGCAGGTGGGGAAAGGGGGCTTTCCGCTGTAAAAACCAAAAAAACGAGACGGCCACTGCCCCGTCTCGTTTTTTTTAAAAAGAAGGAGAAAAACAGAACGTCTCGCCGGCGCCTGAATGCGAACGGAACCACCCCTCTACAAGTGATACCCTCCCTACGGATTCGGCAGGGCGCTCTGGTATTCTTCTTCTTCACTTTTCGCTCGGAAGCTCTCGCTTTCGATGCTCTTATAGTACACCTTTTTTGTCGAATTTGCAAGATGCGTACTTGTACAATGTGCTGTAAAGCGCGGTAGTTGTTTTGTGCATATTGCACAATCGTTCATAGAAATGTCATAGAAAAAGCGCTTGCGGCATCGTAAACCGCAAGCGCAAGAAAGTTTCTTTAATTTGTTTCTGAATATGGATTATTCGACCGGGACGATCCAGCCCTTGGTGTCAGGCAGCTTGCCCCACTGGATGCCGGTCAGGGTGTCGTACAGTTTCTGGGTCAGCTCGCCGATCTTGCCGCCGCTGATGTGGGCAACCTTGCCCTCCCAGTCCAGCTCCTTGACAGGGGAAACGACCGCGGCTGTGCCGGTGCCAAAGACCTCCTCCAGCTTGCCCTCGTCGGCAGCCTTCATGATGTCGGCAATGGCGACGCGCTCCTCATGGACTTTGTAGCCCCAGTCTTTCAGCAGCTCGATGATGGAGCGGCGGGTGACGCCGGGCAGAACGGTACCCACGCAGGGAGCGGTGTAAATCTCGCCGTCTATCTTGAACATGATGTTCATGGAGCCGACTTCCTCGACGTACTTCTTCTCGACACCGTCCAGCCACAGGACCTGGGAGAAGCCGCGCTCCTCAGCCAGCTCACCAGCCTTGATAGAAGCAGCGTAGTTGCCGCCGCACTTGGTAAAGCCGGTCAGGCCCGGGGCGGCGCGGATGTACTCATCCTCGACATAGATGCGGACAGGGTCCAGACCCTCGGCGTAGTACGCACCGGAAGGTGCGCAGATGATGGCAAAGCGGTAATGCTTGGCGGCGTGGACGCCCAGGCCCACATCGGTAGCGATGCAGAAGGGGCGGATGTAAAGGGATGCACCGTCAGAATGGGGCACCCAGTCGCGGTCAACATCGACCAGTGCCTTGACAGCCTGGACGAAATCCTCCGGCGGGATGGGGGGCATGCCCAGACGGTCCGCAGAATCATTGAAACGGTTCGCGTTGCACTCGGGGCGGAACAGCTGGATCTTGCCCTCGGCGGTACGGTAGGCCTTCATGCCTTCAAAAATTTCCTGGGCATAGTGGAACACGGTGGTAGCCGGGTCCATCTCCCACGGGCCATAGGGGACGATGCGGGCATCATGCCAGCCTTCGCCTGCGGTATAGTCCATCAGGAACATATGGTCGCTGAACTTTTTGCCAAAGCCGAGCTTGGACTCGTCCTGCGGTTTTTCTTTCGGATGGGTTGTTTTGGTGATTTTGATATCCAACATTTTTCGCACTCTCCCTTTATATTCAAGCGCACCGCCGCACAGCAGTGCGGGTGATGATTAAGCCTATTATAGCGCTGTAAAGTGGCAAGTGCAACCCCTTATTTACATTTTGTGAATTTTATGTTGCGGAAAATGCAAGGACAGTTTTCCCCGGCTTTCCACCGTTTTCCACAGTGTGACAGTTGAAACTGTGGAAAGTAAACGGTTGATTATCGTGGATTTTTCAGGTTTTCCGCTTTTTAACGGCTGCGAGTGGAGTGATTTTCCACAGTTTCCACGTAGTTTTCAACATTTCCACGGTGGATAACCCCTATACGCGGTGGATAAGTTGTGGCAAATATACGGATTGTGAATAGGGTGTGAACAGCAAAAAAAGGCGGCCTCCCCCTTCCGGGAAAGCCGCCCGTTAAAAACTATACGCTATCTCAATCCCTGCGCCGCAGGGCGAACATGACCAGACTGAACACCAGCATAAACGCTGCCAGCCCGCCGACGATCAGCAAAATCATCTGGAAAATCTTCACGTCAAACTTCGTCTGGAAGGTCTCCCGCGCGGTGGAAATGGCGTCCGAACCCGACGACACCGTCGACTCGGCATTGTTCGTCAGGCTGTCCGCTGCGCTCAAAGCTGCCTGGGCTGCGTCGGTGTCGCCCAGGGCAGACAGCGCATCGGAGAGCGCCTGCCCGCCCATGGCAACCAGGCGGTCGTTCGTGTCGCTCTTGATCTTTTCGCCGTTGACCGCGCCGGACAGATACTCGGCAAACAGGTCGGTGGTGCCGCGCACAGCGGGGGCATACTCGTCCTTGATGGCCCAGCCCTGCACCGACCACATATCGTTCATATAGAACAGCAGCTGCATACCGGAATCGTCCATCAGGGCGCGGTATACGGCGTCGGCAAAGTCACTGCTGGAGGTATCCACCGTGCCAAAACTCAGCGAGATAAACTCCCTGGCACGGTCGTAATCGGTCAGGTTGGCGTAGTAGCTGCGCAGCGCGTCGGCCAGGTCAGTGTCCTTCGTCACCTTGGAGCCGACTACCACCGAGTCCATGTCGGCCCGCAGGTCCTGGTTGCCGAAATAACTCGTCGAGCCGTCGTCGTCAATATTAAAGGTGGCGCGCATGGCGCTGGCATAGCCCGCTGCGTCGCTGGCCTGGCCCGCGTAGGCCTTGGCCATTTCCTGGCAGTCGCCGCCCCAGCTGCCGGTGATGGGGATGCCGTTGTAGACAAGGTTCATCGAGGCCAGCAGGTGCCCGAAGTCGATCTTCTCGCCGTTGGGCAGCGTGACGGTGTTTACAGACTGTAAAGCCACCAAGTCAGGGTCATTGCTGCTGACATAGCTCTCAAACTCCGGGTCGCGGGTACCGGCGGTCAGCTGCCAGATGGTGGTATTGTAGCTGCCGGTGCGGGTGTAGGCCAGCGTCAGCTCAATGGGGTCGGGTGTGTCGCTCTGGGATGCTGAAAAATCCCTTGCCAGCGCCTGCAGGCGGGAAAGGCGGTCGATGGTGGTATCGTAGTCGTCGGCGTGGACGGTCAGCGCCCCCGCACAAAATACCCCCAGCAGCAAAAACAGCATAGCCAACAGGCGGGGCATACGGTTCGTGATAGAATGCGTAGTCAAGCACCTCCGGTAGTACACGGCAAAGCCGGGGCACACCGCACTTGCATCTGCGCCCCAGTAGGAAAATCTTGTTTTAACCAATTTGTAATCTTTAGTATAGCACAGGGGGCGGTGGTTTGTCACCACTTTTTTTGTGAAAGCTGTATGCACAAAAATCGCCCCCATCCGATTGCGGCTTCGGATGGGGGCTTGGGGTATCGGTTTGTGTGAGGAGGAATCATGTTCCAGGATCATCGGTTGCGGCTCCGTGACCCTGTGCTTATAAGATACAGGATAACTGCTAAAAAACTATGATATGGGTATGAACAATTTGTAAATTGTCGACCGCTTAAATCACGTTGTATTCCTTCAGCAGCTTCTCGACCTCGGTGCCCTCGATCTTCTTCAGCGCTTCCTTCATGGCGATCTTGCCGACCAGCGGCATCTCCATGTCGGTGATCTTACGGCCGTCGCGCAGCTTGACGGTGGCGTCCAGCAGGCAGCGGATGTCATAGACGCTGCCCCAGACCTCGGGCACGCCGCGGTCTACATCCAGCAGGGTATAGACAGCCTCCATGCCGGTGCGGATGGAGTACTCGGTCGTGAAGATCGTGTCGCGGGCGGTCTCGGCAAACTGGCCCAGGAACGCAAAGTTCACAGCGCCCTCGGGTACGATGTCGGGGCGGTCGCCGGCAGCGCGCGGCATAAAGAACGCATCAATATACGGCATCATGCAGGGCACGGTGTTGGCGCTGTTGGTCGCCATATCCTCGATCTGGTCCTCGGGCACACCGATGTGGTAGAGCCATTCCATGCAGATCTCCTTACCGGTGCAGTCGCGCATCGGCTTCTTGATATAGTCGCCCGGCTTGTCGGTGAACAGGCCGTAGACCCAGACGCAGAGCTGATCCTTGGGCTGGTCGCGGAACTGCTGCTGGCGGTTCAGCGTCCAGCTGAGCAGCCAGTTGGAATCGGTGACCGTGACGATGCCGCCGGTGACGACCTTGCCGCTGAACGGGTCGCGCTTGCAGATCTTCTTGATATAGGGCACGATGCGCTGATCCAGCGTCGTGATGGTGGCGCTCATCCAGTTGGACAGCTCGGGGTCATAGCAGAACTTGTCGGGATGGCCGAAGCTCGGGTCCTGCGCGGCGATCTTGCGCCACAGGTCCCAGCCGCCGCCCTCCTTCAGCTCGGGCTTGAACTCGGCGGGGGTATCCTGGCTGCCGAGGGTCGAGTTCTCGACACAGCCGCCGTTCGTGATAAAGACGAGGTCGTTCTCGGTCAGGTCGATGGACTCTTCCTGCCCGTTGTGGAGGATGTCGATGCGGGTGGCCTGCTTTTTGCCGCCGGCGCAGTCGAAGGCGATGTTCGTGACCTTGGTGTCGTAGTGGAACTGAACGCCGAAGCCCTCCAGGTACTTGACCATGGGCAGGATCATCGACTCATACTGGTTGTAGCGGGTGAAGCGCAGCGCCGTAAAGTCGGGCAGACCGCCGATGTGGTGGATGTAGCGCTGCAGATAGCGCTTCATCTCCAGCGCGCTGTGCCAGTTCTCAAAGGCGAACATCGTGCGCCAGTACATCCAGAAGTTGGAGTTCAGGACTTCGTCGTCGAAGAAGTCGGTGATCTTCTTGTCGTACAGCTTCTCATCGGGGGACATGAACAGGTTCATGATCTCCATGGCGGCCTTGTCGGACAGACCGAACTTGCCGTCGGTGTGGGCATCCTCGCCGCGGTTGCGGGTGGCGCGGCAGAGGCTGTAGTTGGGGTCAGCCTTGTTCAGCCAGTAGTACTCATCCAGAACGGTGTGGTTCTCGTCCTCGATGGAGGGGATGGAGCGGAACAGATCCCACATACACTCAAAGTGGTTGTCCATCTCACGGCCGCCGCGCATGACATAGCCGATGTCCTGATATTTGTAGCCGTCGCAGGCACCGCCGGGGATGGGGTCCTTCTCCAGAATATGGACATGCTCGCCCTTCATCTGGGCATCGCGCACTAGGTAGCAGGCCGCGGACAGCGCCGCCAGGCCGGAACCGACGAGATAGGCCGATTTGCCGTCAACGTTGGCGGGCTTTTTGGGGGTGGCAAAGGCTTCATAGTTACCGCTGGAATAATACATAACGTACCTCCTGTAAGTGTATACGGCGGGGGTGGGTGCAGGGGCCGATGCTCGTCATCGGCCTGCCCGCGTGCCGTTGGTTGTTTGGTATGGCCTTAGTATACCCGGTAGGTGCACCGGTTACAATCAGCAAAAAATCCCCTTTGATAAGAATTTTATCAAAGGGGAGGGATTGTATAGATTTTGAAAAAAATGTTAAAACGCGGCTTTGTAGGGGGCGGCGTCCTCGACGCCCCGCGGAGGGGTCAACGCTTGGCGGCGCACAACGAGCGCCGCCAGTTCGCTTCGCGAACCCGCTCGTGCGGTTGTTTGCCCCGCAGGGGCAAACATTGCTCGCTCCCCAGTTTCGCTTCGCTCAACCGTGGCCCCGCGCTCGCAACCCCGCAACCCTTCCCTGCAAATCCATTGAAAAATGGGGATGCGGCCATAAACTTGCGGGCCGGGCATACCCGGCCCCTACAAGGCGGCGCGTTTGAGGTGGCAATGAAAACTATTTATCGATTCTGCACGTTTCCAGGCTCTTGGTGATATCCCCGTGGATCAGCACAGACACCCGCTCCACCAGGGCGGCGGGGTCGTCCTTCATGCCGGTGCGGACCCATTCCAGCGTCAGGCCGACGAAGGCGTACTTGTAAAAGTTCGCAATGAACTCCTTGTCCTCGGGGCGCACGGTCATCCCGGCGGCTTTCTCCTCGACGACGCCGAACATTAAATCGTAGGTCAGGCGGTAGAGGTAGTTTTCGATGTGCTCGCGGCTGATGGAGTGGTAGACTTTCGTAACGAACACTTTGTCCTTCTGCACGGCCTGCAAGATCTGCAAAAAGCCCTGCTGCCAGGTGTCGTAGGTTTTCTGCCCGGCCAGCGCACGGGTGGCGCTCTCGATGCAGGCCCACTCGACCAGGTCGTAGATATCCTTAAAATGGTAGTAGAACGTCATGCGGTTGACGCCGCAGTGCTCGGTCAGGTCGGTGACGGTGATCTTGTCCAGCGGCTTCTCGGCCAGCAGGTCTTTCAGCGACGCAACGAGCGCACGTTTGGTCATTTGGGACATGGAAGTCTCCTTTTATATAATGCGGTACGGCGGACGCGGGGCGTCGGGGACGCCGCCCCCCTACGGAAGCTGCTTTACATTATATAGGAAGATTATGAATTTTTAAACCCCGCAGCCTTTTTATACAGGGCGGTGACCCGCTCCCGGGGGAGAAGGTAGTTGATGAGCAGTGCCACAATGACGCCGACGGCGGTGGATTCTGGTTCATCGGGTACTCCTTTGTTTGTTAAATAACAGACTAAGTATAAAATTTTTCTTGACTAAAACAGCATACCATGAAAACGCGGGCGGCGCAAGAAAAAATTGCTGACGCAGCCGCAAAAATGTGGTATAACGGTAGTATTGAATTAAAAAAGGAAGTGTACCCCATGCCTGAAATGCTGGATATTGTTGACGAAAACGGCGTACCCACCGGCCGGAGCGTGCCGCGCACCGTTGCCCATGCCGAGGGGCTGCGCCACCGCACCAGCCATGTGTGGATCGTGCGGCGCAAAGCGGGCCGCGTGCAGGTGCTTTTGCAGATGCGCTGTGCGGCCAAGGATTCCTACCCAGGGTGCTACGATATCTCCTCGGCCGGGCATATCCCGGCGGGGGATGAGTTTGTCGGCTCGGCCCTGCGGGAACTGCGGGAGGAACTGGGCGTTGATGCCCGCGCTGAAGATTTGCACGAGTGCGGCCTGCGGCGGTTCCGTTTTGAGGCGGAGTTCCACGGTAAGCCGTTTAAGGACAACCAGGTCAGCAAGGTGTTCTGTTTGTGGCTGGATAAAGAGGCCGAGGATTTCAACGTGCAGAAGTCGGAGATCGACTATGTGAAGTGGTTCGATTTGGACGAGGCCATCCGCGCCGTGGACGAGGGGACGATACCGAACTGCATCTTTCCGGAGGAGCTGGGGATGGTGAAAGAGTTTGTCCAAAAGGCTTTTTCCCTGGGAGAAGCTGGCCGCGAAGCGGACTGATGAGGGGCGGCCTTGTCTGACTGCGTCTTTGCGGGACGGTTGACCGAACGCGCCCCTCATCCGGCCTGCGGGCCGCCTTCAGTCTACGCGCTAAGAGCCGCCTGCGGCGGTTGCGCTCCGACACGCGCCTGCGGGCGCAGCCCCGCAGGGGAAGGCAGGGGGACTTTTCCGTTGACACCACCTGTGTTGCAAAACGCGCAATTTTGTGTTGCTTACCTGGGAAAACCATGCTATAATACCCCTAGCGGCGCTGCGTATACATACACGCCTGTATATTTTTGCAAGCATCCCCTGCATAAATGTATAACTATTCGGCAACCTGCCTAAAACAAAGCTAAAAATAGAAAATCCTTTGGCAGGTTTGCCCCTTGCAAAATGTATAAAAGAGTGTATAATATACAGCGATGAATGAATAAATATTCAAGACACACAGCAAGCAACAGCACCCTGCGGGTCTTGACAAATACGGAGAGGGGAATTTCATCATGAAAAAGGATAAGAAAGATATCAAAAAGGTAGTTCTGGCATACTCCGGCGGTCTGGACACCTCCATCATCATTCCCTGGCTGAAGGAAAACTACAACAACTGCGAAGTCGTCGCTGTCTCCGGTGACGTCGGCCAGGGCACCGAGCTGGACGGCCTGGAAGAGAAGGCCATCAAGACCGGCGCTTCCAAGCTGTACGTCCTGGATCTCAAGAAGGACTACGTCGAAAACTACATCTGGCCCTGCCTGAAGGCTGACGCCAAGTATGAGGATTACCTGCTGGGTACCTCCCATGCGCGTCCCTGCATCGCCGCCGCCCTGGCGGAGATCGCCAAGAAGGAGAACGCCGACGCCATCTGCCACGGCTGCACCGGCAAGGGCAACGACCAGGTCCGTTTTGAGCTGACCCTCAAGGCCCTGGCCCCCGATATGGCCATCATCGCCCCTTGGCGTGAGTGGAGCATCAAGAGCCGTGACGAGGAGATCGACTACGCCGAGGCCCATAACATTCCCCTGAAAATCAACCGTGAGACGAACTATTCCAAGGATAAGAACCTGTGGCACCTGAGCCATGAGGGTCTTGACCTTGAAAAGCCGTCCCTGGAGCCGCAGTACAATAAGCCCGGCTTCCTGGAGCTGGGCGTTTCCCCCGAGCAGGCCCCCGATAAGCCGACCTACGTCAAGATCCACTTCGAGAAGGGCATCCCCACCGCCGTGGACGGCAAGGAGATGGAGAGCGTTGAGTTGGTCGAGTACCTGAACAAGCTGGGCGGCGCGAACGGCATCGGCCTGCTGGATATTGTCGAGAACCGTCTGGTCGGCATGAAGAGCCGCGGCGTCTATGAGACCCCCGGCGGTGCCATCCTGTACAAGGCCCACGATGTCCTGGAGACCATCACCCTGGATAAGGAGTCCATGCACTTCAAGGCACAGCTGGCCCAGAAGATGGGCGAGCTGGTCTACAACGGCCAGTGGTTCACCCCGCTGCGCGAGGCCATCAGCGCCTTCACCGACGACCTGCAGAAGACCGTCACCGGTGATGTGACCCTGAAGCTGTACAAGGGCAACATGATCAACGCCGGCGTCACCAGCCCGTACACCCTGTACGATGAGCAGACGGCCTCCTTCGGCGAGGACGAGGACTACAATCAGGCAGACGCCAACGGCTTTATCAACCTGTTCGGCCTGCCCATTGCCGAGCGCGCCAAGCTGGCCAAGAACTGGCCCACCGAGGAATAAAAGTAAGTAAACAAACGCCTAATATGCAACCGCCAAGGGGCGTAGACACCCTTTGGCGGTTTTGGCGTTACTGATAAAAAGGCTTCCCCCAAGGGGGAAGCCTTTAGAAAACGGAGGAAAAACGTATGCCCCAACTTTGGCAGGGCCGGGCCAGCAAGGCCGTTGACAGCCGCGTAAACGATTTTAACTCTTCCATCCGCTTTGACGCGCGGATGATCGAGCAGGATATTCAGGGCAGCCTTGTCCACTCGGCCATGCTGGGCAGACAGGGCATCATCTCCCAACAGGATGTGGACGATATTCACAAAGGTCTGCATTCTATTTTGGAGGATCTGCACAGCGGCGCACTGGAGATCGACCCCAACGCCGAGGATGTGCATACCTTCGTCGAGCAGACACTGACCGCCCGCGTCGGCGATGCGGGTAAGCGGCTGCACACCGGCCGCAGCCGCAACGACCAAGTGGCGCTGGATATCCGGCTGAACCTGCGTGCCGCCAGCGAGCATATCCAGGGCCAGGTCAAAGAGCTTATCAACGTGCTTTGTGACCAGGCCGAGAAGGGTGCAGGCTACGTTATGCCCGGCTACACCCATTTGCAGCGCGCCCAGCCTGTGACCTTCGGCCACCAGCTGATGGCCTACGCCTGGATGCTGCTGCGCGATCTGGGCCGTTTGCAGGACGCCACCAAGCGCATGGACGCCGAGTGCCCCCTGGGCAGCGGCGCACTGGCGGGCACGACCTACCCGCTGGACCGCTTCTACACGGCGGAGCAGCTGGGCTTTGCAGCCCCCTGCGGCAACTCCATCGACGGCGTGTCCGACCGCGATTTCTGCATTGAGCTGTGCAGCGCCATGGCCACCTGCATGATGCACCTTTCCCGCCTGAGCGAGGAGATCATCCTGTGGTGCAGCTGGGAGTTCAAGTTCATTGAGCTGGACGATGCGTTTACGACCGGCTCGTCCATCATGCCGCAGAAGAAAAACCCCGATGTGACCGAGCTGATCCGCGGCAAAACAGGCCGCGTCTACGGCGATCTGAACACGCTGCTGGTCATGATGAAGGGCATCCCCCTGGCCTATGACAAGGATATGCAGGAAGACAAAGAGGCAATTTTTGATGCGGTGGATACGCTGGAGCTTTGCCTGCGCACCGTCACGCCGATGCTGGCCACCATGACCCCGCTGCCCGCCAATATGCGCCGCGCCGCCGCCAAGGGCTTTATCAACGCCACCGACTGCGCCGACTACCTGACCAAGAAGGGTATGCCCTTCCGCGATGCCTATAAGTGTACCGGTACGATGGTGGCCGCCTGCATCCGCGAGGGCAAGACGCTGGAAGAACTGACGCTGGACGAGTTCAAGCAGTACAGCGACCTGTTTGAGGATGACGTGTATACCGCCATCGACCTGACCACCTGCTGCGAGGGCCGTACCAGCTACGGCGGCCCGACCAAGGCGAGCGTGCTGAAGCAGGTTGCGCTGGTGAAGGGGCAACTGTAAAAGCCTTCCCCCGCTGGGGGAAGGTGGCCGAAGGCCGGATGAGGGGCGGCGTTTTTGCAGCAACCCGGTAACGGGCGGCATTGGCAGGTTCGCCCCTCATCAGCCGCCTGCGGGCGGCTGCTTCCCCCCAAGGGGAAGCCTTTATAAGGTAAGGGGTGCAAGTATGGGAAAGTACAAAATCTTCGTGGATGGTTCCTCCGGTACCACCGGCCTGCGCATTGCGGATCGGCTGGCGGAGCGGGACGAATTTGAAATTCTGAAAATCTCCGCGGCAGACCGCAAGGACGTCCACGCCCGGGCAGCGGTCATCAATGAGAGCGACCTCTCGTTCCTCTGCCTGCCGGACGATGCGGCCCGCGAGGTCGTACCGCTGCTGCGCGAGGATGTGCGCATTCTCGATACCAGCACAGCGCACCGCACAGCCCCCGGCTGGCTCTACGGCCTGCCCGAGCTCCATGGCACCCGCGAGGCGCTGAAAACCGCCACCCGTGTGGCTGTGCCGGGCTGCCACGCCACCGGGTTTATCACGCCGGTGGCCCCGCTGGTGGAGTTGGGGATCCTCCCCAAGACCGCCCATCTAAGTGTGACGAGTTTGACCGGCTACTCCGGCGGCGGTAAAAAGATGATTGCTGAATACGAGGGTGAGCGCACGAACGAAGCGCTGAACGCCCCGCGTCCCTACGGCTTGGCGCTGCACCATAAGCACCTGCCCGAAATGGCGGCCATCACCGGGCTGGAAACGGCCCCCAACTTTGTGCCGGTCGTGGCGGATTACTATGCGGGCATGGAGACGATGATCCCGCTGGATCTGACGGCACTGGGCGTTTCGGCCCTGCAGGCCGCCGCCGCGCTGGCCGAGTATTATGCCGGGCAGCCGATGATCAAAGTGCACCCCCTGTGCGAGGGCACGGACGGCGGCTTTTTGGCGGCCAACAAGCTGGCGGGCAAAGACACGCTGGAAATCTTCTGCCTGGCCAACCCGGCCGGGACCCAGATGCAGCTCATCAGCCTGTTTGACAACCTGGGCAAAGGCAGCTCGGGCGCGGCCGTGCAGTGCATGAACCTGATGCTGGGGCTGGAGGAAACGAAAGGGCTGGCGCGATAAAGGCTTCCCCCGAGGGGCTGCGCCCGCAGGCGCGTGTCGGAGCGCAACCGCCGAAGGCGGCTCTTAGCGCGTAGACTGAAGCTGTCACCGAAGGTGACTGATGAGGGGCGGCCTTGCCGTCGCAGCCTGTTCGCGGGCAATCACGGCAGACGCGCCCCTCATCCGGCCTCGTAAACTCGGCCACCTTCCCCCCCAAGGGGGAAGGCTTAGATGTTTAGATGTAAAGAGAGAGGTACATATTATGAGCAACTTCAAATCCATCCCCGGCGGCATCTGTGCGCCGCAGGGATTTTCCGCGGCGGGCGTGCATTGCGGCATCCGCCATAACCATTCCAAGCTCGACCTGGCGCTCATCAAGGCGGATGTCCGCTGCGCGGGCGCAGGCTGCTACACTACCAACAAGGTTTACGGCGCTCCCATCACGGTGGACCGCGAGCATCTGAAGGACGGCTATGCCCAGGCAATCGTCGTCAACAGCGGCAACGCCAACACCTGCGCCCCGGGCGGCGTGCAGCTGGCGAAAGACACCTGCGATATCGTCGCGAAAGAGCTGGGCATCAGCGCCGACGACGTGCTCCCCTCCTCCACGGGCGTTATCGGCCAGGCCATGAGCATTGAGCCGTTTGCCAAGGGCATCCCCGAAGCTGCCGCCAAGCTGGCCGCCAGCGAGGCAGGCAGCCACGCCGCCGCCACCGCCATCATGACTACTGATACCCACCCGAAAGAAATCGCTTTGGAGTTTGAGGTCGGCGGCAAGACCGTTCGCATCGGTGCCATCGCCAAGGGTTCCGGCATGATCCACCCGAACATGGCCACGATGCTCCTCTTTATGACGACCGATGCTAAGGTCGCGCCTGCCGCCCTGCAGAAGGCGCTGTCCACCGTCGTGCCCGCTACCTTTAACCAGATTTCCGTGGACGGCGATACCTCCACCAACGATACCGTGCTGCTGCTGGCCTCCGGCCTGTCCGGCGCGGAAATCGTTGACGGTACGCCCGACTATGATACGTTTGTTGCTGCGCTGACCGAGGCCGCCGAACACCTGAGCCGCGAGCTGGCCGGGGATGGCGAGGGCGCGACCAAGCTGCTGGAATGCACCGTGACCGGCGCACCCGACCTGGCGACCGCCCGCGCGGTGTCCAAGAGCGTCATCCATTCCACCCTGTTCAAGGCCGCCATGTTCGGTGCAGATGCCAACTGGGGCCGCGTGCTCTGCGCCATTGGCTACACGCCGGGGGACTTCGATATCAGCAAGACGTCGGTGCGCCTCAAGAGCAAGGCCGGCGAGGTGTTCGTCTGCGAGAACGCCGCCTACCACCCGTACAGCGAGGATGAGGCCGCCGTGGTGCTGAAGGAGGATGAGATCGATATCCTCGTTGACCTTGGCAGCGGCGACGCCACCGCCAAGGCTTGGGGCTGCGATCTAACCTATGATTATGTGAAAATTAACGGGGATTACAGAACCTGATGAAAAAGGCTTCTCCCGCGGGACTGCACCCGCAGGCGCGTGTCGGAGCGCAACCGCCGAAGGCGGCTCTTAGCGCGTAGACTGAAGCTGTCGGCGAAGCCGACTGATGAGGGGCGGGCTTTCGGCGGCAGACCGGTAGACGGATGCTGCGGCAGGCGTGCCCCTCATCCGGCCTCGCAAGCTCGGCCACCTTCCCCCTTGGGGGAAGGCTTTAGAGGTAGGGGATGGAGGAAACGATGAAGAATGAACAAATGGCCCTGCTGTTCAGCGAGGCTACACCTTATATCCAAAAATACCACGGCAAAACGCTGGTTATCAAGTACGGCGGCAATGCCATGGTCAACGATGAACTGAAACTGGCCGTTATGAACGACCTGGTCACGCTGACGCTGCTGGGTGTGCGGGTCGTGCTGGTACACGGCGGCGGGCCTGCCATCAACCAGATGCTCAAGCGCGTGGGGAAGGAATCCAAATTTGTGAACGGTCTGCGCTACACCGATGAAGAGACCATGGGCATTGTCCAGCAGGTGCTGGCCGGGCAGGTCAACAAAGACCTGGTCGCGCTGCTCAAAGGCCGCGGCGTCGGCCTGTGCGGCATGGACGGCCACATGATCATGTGCAAGCGCAAATCGGATGTGGATTTGGGCTATGTCGGCGAAATTGAAAAGGTCAACACGACGCTGATCGATCACCTGCTGGCCGACAGCTTCATCCCGGTCATTGCTACCGTCGGCATGGACGACAACGGCATCCCCTACAACATCAACGCAGACACGGCCGCGGCTGAAATTGCCATTGCCCTGCACGCAGAAAAACTCGTCAGCATGACGGATATCGTTGGTCTGCTCTACGATAAGGACGATGAATCCACGCTGATCCCTGAGGTCGAAGTCTCCGAAATCGAGGGCTACAAGGCCGCAGGCGTCATTGCGGGCGGTATGCTGCCCAAGATCGAGGGCATGGCCGACGCCATCTACCAGGGCGTCCACGAGGCCGTCATCATCGATGGCCGCGTGCCCCACTCGATTTTGCTGGAAATGTTCAGTGACAGAGGCGCAGGTACAATGTTCTATCGGCGGGGGAACCGCTGATTGAAAAGGCTTCCCCTGATGGGGGAAGGCTCTTGCACATGATAAAGGGGGTACCCTAGATGAATACCGAAAAAGTGATTTCCCGGGACAACGACTACATCCTCCACACCTACGGCCGCAGCCAGGTCGTGCTGGCAGAGGGCAAGGGCATGACCGCCAGGGACGCCGACGGCAAGGAATATCTCGATTTTACGTCGGGTATCGGCGTCAACTCCCTGGGCTACTGCCACCCCGCCTGGGTCAAGGCCGTGGCAGACCAGGCCGCGACCTTGCAGCACACCTCCAACCTGTATTACACTGCCC
Organism: Gemmiger sp.; assembly: GCF_057431175.1. Taxonomy (NCBI): domain Bacteria; kingdom Bacillati; phylum Bacillota; class Clostridia; order Eubacteriales; family Oscillospiraceae; genus Gemmiger; species Gemmiger sp. The sequence goes on from NZ_DBMDDV010000002.1 coordinate 74,054, forward strand.
CGGACGGCAAGCTGGCAAAAAAAATCTGCCGCCGCACCGGGCTGGATGCGGTATTCTTCGGCAACTCGGGTGCCGAAGCCAACGAGGGTGCCATCAAGTGCGCCCGCAAATACAGCGTAGACACGTATGGCGAGAGCCGCAGCAAGGTCATCACGCTTGTCAATTCCTTCCATGGCCGCACGCTGGCAACCCTGACCGCCACCGGCCAGGATGTGTTCCACCACGACTTTGGACCCTTCCCCGGCAACTTTGCCTATGTCCCGGCGGGCGATTTTGCCGCGCTGGAAAAGGCCGCCGATGCTTCTGCCTGCGCCGTCATGATGGAGCTGGTACAGGGCGAGGGCGGCGTTGTCGCCCTGGATGCCGACTATGTTGCCAAGGTCGCGGCGTTCTGCAAGGAAAAAGACATTCTGCTCATCGTCGATGAGGTGCAGACCGGCGTGGGCCGCACCGGCAAGTTCCTGGCCTGCGAGCATTTTGACCTGCACCCCGATATCGTCACCCTGGCCAAGGGTCTGGGCGGCGGCCTGCCCATCGGCGCGGTGGTCATGAACAAAAAGGTCGCCGAGCATATGAAGCCCGGCAGCCACGGTTCGACCTTCGGCGGCAACCCGGTCTGCTGCGCCGGTGCGCTGGCCGTGCTGGATACGATGGACGAGGAGTTCCTCGCCAATGTCAACGAGCGTGCGGCCCAGCTGCGCGCCGGGCTTGCCAAACTGCCCCATGTGCAGCAGGTCAGCGGCTTGGGCCTGATGGTGGGCATCGCCTTTGACGACGGCATCAAGGCCGCCGATGTCCGCGCCGCCTGCGAGAAGCAGGGCCTGCTGGTGCTGACCGCCAAGACTCGTTTGCGCCTGCTGCCGCCGCTGATTTTGACGGCGGAGGATGTGAACGCCGCGCTGGATACCCTGCGCACCGTGCTGGAGAAATGCGTATGAAACATCTGCTGAAATTGGGCGGCCTGACGCCCGAGGAGATCACCCACATCCTGGATGTGGCCGACGAATATAAGCGGCTGCACAGGGACGGCATCGACCCGAAGGACTTGCAGGGCAAGGCCGTGGCGCTGATTTTCGCCAAAAACTCCACCCGCACCCGCGCAAGCCTGGAAGTGGGCATCTACCAGATGGGCGGCCTGGGCACCTACCTGAGCGCCAATGATCTGCAGACTGCCCGCGGCGAGCCTGTGCAGGACACCGCCCGCGTGCTGGGACGGTATTATGACGCCATCGTCTGCCGCACCTACAAGCAGACGACCCTGGACGCGCTGGCAAAATACAGCGGCATACCGGTGATTTCCGGCATGACTGACTACGCCCACCCCTTGCAGGTGCTGACGGACTTAATGACCGTGCGTGAGCGCAAGGGCACGCTGGCCGGGCTGAAGGCCGGGTTCATCGGCGACGGCTACAACATGGCGAACAGCGTCATTGTGGGCTGCCTTGCCATGGGTATGGCGGTCACGGCCGCCTGCCCGAAGCACTACCGCCCGGCAGCCGATGTGCTGATGCTGGCGCAGCGGTACGGCGATAAATTCACGCTGACGAACGACCCCGACGAGGCCGCCCGCGATGCGGACGTGCTGTTTACCGATGTCTGGGTCAGCATGGGCATGGAGCGCGAGGCCGAGCAGCGCCGCCGGGATTTCACCGGCTTTACGCTGGATGCGGCCCGCATGGCGCTGGCCAAGCCGGACTGCATGGTGCAGCACCCGCTGCCCGCCCACCGCGGCGAGGAGATCGCCCCCGATGTGCTGGAAGGGCACATGGAGGAGATTTTTGACGAGGCCGAGAACCGGATTTACGTGGAAAAGGCCGTGCTGGCAATTTTGCTGGCGGGGAAATAAAGTACAGGAAGCAGGGCAGAGTGCGGCCCTGCTTTTTTGTTGGGGCGAGAGGGGCTTTCGCCGCCTTCCCTTGACAGGCTGTGTTATACTGGATATATCACTGTCCAAGGAGTGCCGCTATGTCAAAACAAACGCTGCAACAAAAAATCCAACGTGTACTGGCCCGGTTCACGCCGCGGCGCATTGCCATTATCATGCTGGGCACGGCGATACTCTCCTTCGGCATCCACAACATCCACCAACGCACCGCCATCACGGAGGGCGGCATCATCGGACTGGTGCTGCTCATCAACCATTGGCTCGGCGTTCCGGCGTCGGTGGCGTCGCCCCTGTTGGATGCCATAAGTTACGCGCTGGCGTTTAAATTTTTGGGGTGGGATTTCCTGCTCTCGGCGGGTATCGCCAGCATCAGCCTGGCAGGGTTCTACCGCCTGTGGGAGTGTTTTCCCCCGATGCTGCCTGACCTGACGCCCTGGCCGCTGGCGGCGGCGCTGCTGGGCGGTGTGTTCGTCGGCGTGGGCGTCGGGCTGATCGTGCGGCAGGGCGGGTCCAGCGGCGGCGACGACGCGCTGGCCCTCGTCATCCACAAGCTGACCGGCTGGCGACTCTCCCGCGCGTACCTTTTTACCGATTTAACGGTGCTTTTTGCGTCGCTGTCCTACATTCCGTTCCGGCGCATCGCCTATTCGCTGGTCACGGTCACGGTGTCGTCGCTGCTCATCGACTACATCAAGGATTTCCGCACAAAAACAAATGTGTAAAAACCGCCGGAACGCTTGTACACACGGGAATTTTGCGGTATAATAATCTGTGTATTTTTGCAGACATCACCCATTGGAGGTTTACGATATGAAACTTACCCGCAAGCTCGCGGCGCTGGCTATGGCCGTGCTGCTGGCAGTCAGCCTGACGGCCTGCTCCCCCAAAGAGTGGGCACAGAATGTTGTCGTCCATCTGGTCCACAAGCTGGGCCTGGTCGAGGAATCCGACGAGGAGGACACCGACACCACCACGAAAGCCCCCGCAGGCGGCAGCGTGGAGTTCCCCGCCGAGATGGATACCGACTCCGCCCGTGTGGTGACTTACCCGATGGATGATACGCTGTATGTCTCCTTCAACGGCATTGCCAACCGCTCCACTGAGTATTTCGTCGCGGGCGGCGACAGCATGACCGTGACCGGCTATGCGTCTACCGAGGCCAGCAGCGAGAACTATATGTACTTCAAGATCGCGTTCTGGGAGCTTTCCGACGATAAGACGATGACAAGCTATGTGCCGGATTCGACGATCTACTTCCGCGCCGACGAGGCTGACTACCAGTACACCATTACCGGCCTGACCGCAGGCAAGCAGTACAAAATCACCATCAGCTATGACAACGGCAACAAATACTATGTTACCGGCGGCCTGAAGGTGGAGGGCCTGGGCAGCACCGAGCTGAACACCTACGGCGACGAGGAAACCACCAACAGTTAAAAACAGGCAACAATGCCGCCCGCGCCGCAGATGGCCGGGCGGCATTTTTGATGATGCATCGTAGGGGCCGGTGCTCGCCATCGGCCCGCAGGAAAGTACAACACAGAGGGAAAAGGGAAAAATTATGGACAAAAAACAGCTGCGCAACACCTTATTGCTGGTGTGCGGCGCATTCATCTGGGGCACAGCTTTCGTCGCGCAGAGCGTCGGCAGCGACTACATGGGGCCGTACACGTTTTTGGCGGGCCGCAGCTGGCTGGCCTGCGCGTTCCTGCTGGGGCTGATGGCTGTGCTGCGCAAGATGGGCAGGACGAACACCGCCGCCGAGCCGGGGTTCTGGCAGAACAAAAAGGTGCTGGTCAAGGGCGGTATTTTCTGCGGTGCGGCGCTGTTTGCGGCGTCGGCGGCGCAGCAGATGGGCATTGGCACCACCAGCACGGCCAAGGCTGGGTTTATGACGGCGCTCTACGTGGTGCTGGTGCCGGTCACGAGCATCTTTTTTGGCAGCCGCCCCGGCGTCAAGCTGTGGGGCTGCGTGGTGGTCAGTGTGGTGGGGCTGTATCTGCTCTGCCTGGCAGGCCGCGATACCCTGAGCCTGACCGGCGGCGAGTGGCAGCTGCTGCTCTGCGCGGCGCTGTTCACGCTGCAAATCATGCTGGTCAACCATTTCAGCCCCCAGCTGGACGGCATCCAGCTGAGTTTTATGCAGTTCTTAGTGGTGGCGGTGCTGTCCACTGTGTTTATGTTTGCGTTTGAAACGCCGACCATCGAGCAGTTCCGCGGCGCGGCGGTGTCCATTGCCTACTGCGGCATCATGTCCAGCGGCGTGGCCTACACGCTGCAGATCGTCGGCCAGAAGGAGCTGGACCCGACGATTGCCAGCCTTGCCATGTGCCTGGAGAGTGTGTTCAGCGCCCTGGCCGGTTGGCTGATTTTGGGCGAGACGCTGTCCGCCACCGAGTTGTGCGGCTGCGTTTTGATGTTTGGGGCCATTGTGGCGAGCCAGCTGCCGGAGAAAAAGCGCGGCTAAAAAGGCCCCCTTGTCAAAGGGGACTGTCCGAGCCTGCGAGGTCCGGGGCTTTGCAGCCTTCCCATCGTTACCCATTCCCTTCCCGCATAACGTCCCAAAGGAGGTCTCCTATGCAGGACCTGCGCATGATTTTTGGTTACGGTAAACCCTACCGCAAAGACCTGTTTGCGGCGGTGGGGCTTATCTTTGTTGAATGTATCTTTGAAATGGTCATCCCCGTGCTGATGTCTACCCTGGTGGACGACGGCGTGCCGGACCACAATATGGCCGTCATCTTCCGACAGGGCGGGCTGATGATTCTCTGCGCGGTGCTGGCGCTCATTACCGGTCTGCTCTATGCCCGGTACGCCGCGCGGTTTGCCAACGGCTTTGCGTCGGAGCTGCGCCTGGCGGAGTATGCCGCCGTGCAGAAATTCGACTTCGCGAACCTTGACCGTTTCTCCAATGCGTCCCTCGTCACCCGCATGACCACCGACGTTACCGTCATGCTCAACGCTGTCAATACCGGCCTGCGGCCGTTGGTGCGCAGCCCGGTCATGCTGGGCATGGGCCTTGCTATGGCCTGCGTGCTCAGCCCGCGGCTGACGCTGGTTTTCCTCATCACAACGCCGATCCTTGCTGCCGTGCTGGCTTGGATCGTCTCGAAAGTCGGCCCGCTCTATGGCCGCCAGCAGAGCGCTGTGGACCACCTCAATGGCCGCATCCAGGAATCCCTCACCGCCATCCGCGCCATCAAGGCTTTCGTGCGCGGCGACTATGAGAACGACCAGTTCAACACCGTCAACGCCGAACTCAGCGACGCCTCGACCGAGACGTTCCGCTATGCCGTGCTCAACCTGCCCGCATTCCAGGCCGTCATGTACACGGCCATCGTCTGCATTCTCTGGTTCGGCGGCGGCTTTGTGCTGCACGGCACCATGAGCGTCGGCCAGCTGACCGCCTTTTTGAGCTACGTTTTGCAGGTGCTCAACTCGGTCATGATGTTCTCCGGCGTGTTTCTCCAGATGTCCCGTTCGCTGGCCAGCGCCCGCCGCATCCGCGAGGTGCTGACAGAGCAGCCTGATTTGGCCAACGCCGCCGCGCCGGTGGAGACGATCCCCGACGGCCGGATCGATTTTGACCACGTCAGCTTCAAATACAACGCAAAGGCGGAGAAAAACGCCCTGTCCGACATCACGCTGCACATCCCCGCCGGTGCGACGGTGGGCATTATCGGCGGCACCGGCGCGGCCAAAACGACGCTGGTGCAGCTGATCCCCCGCCTCTACGATGCCACCGAGGGCACTGTCAAGGTCGGCGGGCATGACGTGCGTGACTACGACCTGGCCGCTCTGCGGGATGCTGTGGGAATTGTGCTGCAAAAGAACCTGCTGTTCTCCGGGTCGATCCGCGACAACCTCAAATGGGGCAGCCCCGATGCCACCGACGACGACCTGTGGGCCGCCTGCCGCGCCGCCCACGCCGATGAATTTCTGAACCGTATGCCCCAGGGCCTTGACACCGACCTGGGCCAGGGCGGGTGCAATGTCTCCGGCGGGCAGAAGCAGCGTCTTTGCATTGCCCGCACGCTGCTCAAACACCCCAAGGTGCTGATTTTTGACGACTCCACCAGCGCCGTGGATACGGCCACCGAGTCCGGCATCCGCCGCGCGCTGGCCGAGCTGGGCGACGTGACCAAGCTCATCATTGCCCAGCGCATCTCGTCTGTCCAGAGCGCGGACATCATCGTGATTCTGGACGACGGCCGTTTGCACGCCGTTGGCACCCATGACGAACTGCTGAAAAAGGATACGATCTATCAGGAAATTTACAATTCCCAGATGAAAGGGGGCGACGCAGATGGCGAAAGCATTCGGCGGTAAGCGCCCGCAAAACCTGCGCCACACCCTGCGCCGCTTCGGCGATTACCTAGGCCACCACAAGCGCAAACTGGCACTGATCGGCGTGCTGACGTCCATCAGCGCCCTGGCCGCCCTGATTGGCACCTACATGATACGCCCGGCCGTCAACGGCATTCTGGAAAACGGCAGTCTTGCCTACCTGGCCGGGGTCGTGGCGTTCACGGCGTTCGTCTACCTCATCGGCGCGCTGTCCACCCTGGGCTACACCCAGCTCATGGTCCGCACGGCGCAGCGTATCACCCAGGAAATCCGCAGCGACCTGTTTGCCCACCTGCAGACGATGCCCCTGAACTTCTTTGACACGAACCGCAAGGGCGATTTGATGAGCCTGTTCACCAACGATGTGGACACGATTTCCGATGCGCTGAACAACAGCTTTGCGGTGGTCATTCAGATGTTTATACAGATCGCAGGCACGCTGTTTTTGCTGTTCGTGCTCAACTGGCGGCTCTCGCTGCTGGTCGTGGTGGGCTACATTGCCATGTTCTGGTACATCAACTACTCCACCAGGCGCAGCCGCGCCTACTACGCCAGCCAGCAGGCCAGCTTGGGCGAGCTGGACGCCTACATGGAGGAAATGATCGCGGGCCAGAAGGTGGTCAAGGTCTTTAACCACCAGCAGGCCGACATGGCCGCCTTTGCCGCCCGCAACGAAAAACTGCGCCAAGCCGGCACCGGTGCCCAGAGCTACGCCGCCACGATGATCCCCGCCGTCGTCAGTATCGGTTACATCAACTACGCCATCATTGCGGTGGTGGGCGGCCTGATGGTTATGTGGGGCTGGTCCGATTTGGGCAGCCTGGCAAGCTACCTGGTGTTTGTGCGCCAGACAACCCTGCCCATCAACCAGTTTACCCAGCAGGGCAACTTTTTGTTGGCGGCGCTGGCGGGCGCGGAGCGTATCTTTACGGTCATGGAAGAGCGCCCCGAGATCGACGAGGGCACGGTGGAGCTGGTCCGCGTGCGGGAAAACGCCGACGGCACCCTGACCGAATGCGCCGAAAAGACCGGCCGTTGGGCCTGGTGTGACCGCAGCCGCCCCGATGTGCCGCCCGAGCCGTTGACCGGCGATGTGCGGTTCCACGACGTCAGCTTTGGCTACACGCCCGAGCGGATGATTTTGCAAAACCTCTCGCTTTACGCCAAACCGGGCCAGAAAATCGCCTTCGTTGGCTCCACCGGCGCGGGCAAAACGACCATCACCAATTTGATAAACCGCTTCTATGAGGTGTCCGGCGGCTCCATCACCTACGATGGGATGGATGTGCGGCTTATCAAGAAAAATGATCTGCGCCGTTCGCTGGGTGTCGTCCTGCAGGATACACATTTGTTCACCGGCACCGTGGCGGACAACATCCGTTTCGGCAAGCTGGATGCCACGCAGGAGGAAATTGAGCGGGCGGCCAGGATCGCCAACGCGGACTCCTTCATCCGCCGCCTGCCCAGGGGGTATGACACGATGGTCACGGCTGACGGTGCGAATCTGAGCCAGGGACAACGGCAGCTGCTGGCCATTGCCCGCGCGGCGGTGGCTGACCCGCCGGTGCTGATATTGGACGAAGCAACGTCGAGTATCGACACCCGCACCGAGGCGCTCATCCAAAAAGGCATGGACGGCCTGATGGAGGGCCGCACGGTGTTTGTCATCGCGCACCGGCTGTCCACCGTGCGCAACGCCGACGCCATCATTGTGCTGGAACACGGGCATATCATTGAGCGCGGCACCCATGAGGAACTGCTGGCAAAGCAGGGTGAATACTACCAGCTCTACCACGGTATGTTCGAGCTGTCGTGAGTCATATGCAACCTTGTGTCCCTGCATCACGCACAAATTTACAAAAACATCGTCGAAACGGCGGCGAAACTTAATTTAATAAAGCTGTAACTGTTTTTTGGTATTGACTTTTACCGACGGTGTGCTATAATTATAAGTACGATACAGCAGAAACTATCAAGGGCGATAGCAGCATGGTCCCATGGCGCTATTGCCCTTTTTTGGTTCTGCATCGGCCCGCCGCGCGGCGGCGGAAAAATTTGTGGAGTGGAAAGGAAAGTATCTCATGAAAAAACTGCTTGCATTCGGCGTGGCCTCCGTCATGGCCCTGTCTCTCGCTGCCTGCGGCGGCGCATCCTCCACGGCTGCTTCCTCGGAAGCCGCCGATACTGCCTCCTCTGGGGCTGCCACCACCGAGGCCACCGGCAAAAAGTGGACCATCGCTACCGACACGGTGTTCAAGCCCTTTGAGTACACCGACGCCTCCGGCAACTTTGTCGGCATCGACGTAGACATCCTGGCGGCCATCGCCGAGGACCAGGGCTTTGAGTATGAGCTCAAGAGCCTGGGCTGGGATGCTTCCATCGCGGCCTGCCAGGCCGGCCAGGCTGACGGCATGATCGCCGGCGCCTCCATCACCGATGAGCGCAAGGCGAGCGGCTGGACCTTCTCCGACGGCTACTATGACAGCACCCAGACCCTGACCGTGGGCGCGGATTCCACCATCGCCGGCTTCGCCGACCTGAGCGGCCAGACCATTGCCGTCAAGACCGGCACCCAGGGTGCTTCTTATGCCGAGAGCCTGAAGGACGAGTACGGCTTCAACATCACCTACTTTGAGGATTCCCCCACGATGTACCAGGCTGTCCTGGGCGGCCAGTGCGTTGGCTGCTTTGAGGATACCCCCATCATGAAGGCCTCCATCAAGGACGGCGACCTGGCCCTGAAGGTTTTGGATGACACCGCTAGCGACCCCGCCCCCTACGGCTTCGCCATCTTCAACGCTGACAACCAGGAGCTGCTGGATGCCTTCAACGCCGGTCTGGCTGACATCAAAGCCAACGGCAAGTATGATGAGATCCTGGCAAAGTACCTGGGCTAACAAACAATAAAGCACGCGGGGACGCCTGTTTTTGCGGGCGGCCCCGCTTTTGTGGCCTCTGCGAAAATCCCTTGCCCTCCCCCGCGAGGGGGAGGGTGGCGCCGCAGCGCCGGGTGAGGGCCGAGTCTGCCGGGCCGCCTCATACAGGGGCAGCTGCGGGCAGGCTGCCCCTCATCAGGCCGCTTTGCGGCCACCTTCCCCCGAGGGGGGAAGCCTTGTATCCAACCACCCCGAAAGGAGTCTTGACCCTTGGCTAAAATTCTTGCAAACTACGGCGGGCTGCTGGCGGCCGCTATGGGCCAGACGCTGCTGCTGGCGCTGTGCGGGCTGTTCTTTGCCTGCATCATCGGCCTGGTCGTCGGCCTTATGAGTGTCGTCAAAAACCGAGCCTGCAACATCATCGCTACGATTTTTGTTGACGTCATCCGCGGCGTGCCTATGATCGTGCTTGCGTTCTACGTGTTCTTCGCAGTGCCGATGCTGCTCAACAACATCATGCACCTGAATACCATGCTAGGCATCAACACGCAGCTCACGCTGACCGCCCTGCAGGCAGGCACCATCTGCCTGGCGCTGAACTGCGGTGCATACATGGCGGAAATTATCCGCGCCGGTATCGAGAGCGTGGACAAGGGCCAGATGGAGGCCGCCCGCAGCCTGGGCCTGTCGTACTGGAAGGCCATGGCCAAGGTCGTGCTGCCCCAGGCCATCCGCACGATGATCCCCTCCATCATCAACCAGTTCATCATCACGCTGAAAGACACGTCCATCCTGTCGGTCATCGGCTTCCCCGAGCTGGTCAACACCGCCAAGAACGTCGTGGCCAACACGATGAGCGCGTTCCAGGTGTGGAGCATTGTCGCGCTGATGTACCTGATCGTCATTACACTGCTGTCCCGCCTTGCCAAGCGGGTGGAGAGGAGGCTCAACCGTGGGCGTCAATAAGCAGAATGTCAAAATTCACGTTGAGCATTTGAAAAAAAACTTCGGCAACCTCGAGGTCCTGCGCGATGTATCGACGGATATCTATGAGGGCGAGGTCGTTGTCATCCTAGGCCCCTCCGGCAGCGGCAAGTCGACTTTTCTGCGCTGCCTGAACCGCCTGGAAGAAATCACCGGCGGCACAGTCATTGTGGATGGCCACGACCTGACCGACAAGAAAACCGATTTGAACAAAGTGCGCGAGAATGTCGGCATGGTGTTCCAGCACTTCAACCTGTTCAATAACCTCAACGTCATGGGCAACATGACGTTGGCCCCGGTGGAGCTGAAAAAGGCCACGAAGGGTGAAGCCAAGGAGAAGGCCCTGCACCTGCTGAACCGCGTGGGTCTGTCCGACAAGGCCGAAGCCTACCCGGCGCAGCTGTCCGGCGGCCAGAAGCAGCGCGTGGCTATTGCCCGCGCCCTGGCCATGGACCCGGATATCATGCTGTTTGACGAGCCGACCAGTGCGCTGGACCCGGAAATGGTCGGTGAAGTCCTGCAAGTCATGAAGCAGCTTGCCGCCGAGGGTATGACGATGGTCGTTGTCACCCACGAGATCGGCTTTGCCCGCGAGGTCGCCAGCCGTGTGATCTTCATGGAGGGTGGGTATATCGTTGAGGAAGGCACCCCCGACGAGGTCATCAACCACCCGAAACAGAAGCGGACGATCGATTTCTTGAGTAAGGTGCTGTAAGCGGAAAACAGATAAAGCCTTCCCCTTGGGGGGAAGGTGGCCGCAGGCCGGATGAGGGGCGCGTTTGCCGCTGCTGCCCGTGAATGGGTGGTAACGGCAAACGCGCCCCTCATCAGTCTGCTTCGCAGACAGCTTCTCCCTCAGGAGAAGCCTTTTTATATCCCCCTCTTGAACTTAAAGTTAAAGTTTGCTACAATGTTCCCAGAGGCAACAACTTGTGAAAGGAGCATTTACAAGTGGAAAAAATCAAGAAAAATTTCGGGTTCGGCTGTATGCGTCTGCCGATGCAGGGCGAGGACGTCGACATTGAACAGACCAAGCAGATGGTCGATACCTTTTTGGCGCAGGGGTTCAACTACTTTGACACAGCCCACGGCTACATTCAGGGCAAAAGCGAGTTGGCCCTGAAAGAGTGCCTGACCAGCCGCCATAATCGGGAAGACTACATCCTGACCAATAAGCTGAGCGAGGGCTACTTCAAGACGCAGGCGGATATCCGTCCCTTCTTCCAGAGCCAGCTCGAGGCCTGCGGTGTCGATTACTTTGACTTCTACCTCATGCACTCCCAGGGGTCGACCAACTACCAGCATTTTAAGGACTGCCGCGCCTACGAGACGGCGTTCGAACTGAAAGCCGAGGGCAAGGTGCGCCATGTGGGCATCTCTTTCCACGACCGCGCCGAGGTGCTGGACCAGATCTTGACCGAGTACCCGCAGGTTGAGGTCGTGCAGATCCAGTTCAACTACCTGGACTACGATGACATTGCCGTCCAAAGCCGCAAATGCTATGAGGTCTGCCGTAAGCACGACAAGCCGGTACTGGTCATGGAGCCGGTCAAGGGCGGCAGCCTGGTCAACCTGCCCGATGACGCGAAGAAGATTTTCGACGACCTGCACGGCGGCAGCCCTGCCAGCTATGCCATCCGCTTTGCGGCGGGCTTCCCCGGCATGATGATGGTGCTGTCCGGCATGAGCAGCCTGGAACAGATGAAGGATAACCTCTCCTACATGAAGGATTTCCAGCCGCTGAATGACGCAGAAATGGCCGCTGTGCATCAGGTGGTGGACGTGTTCCGCAAGATGAACCTGATCCCCTGCACAGTCTGCCGCTACTGCGTCGAGGGCTGCCCCCGGCACATCGCCATCCCGGATTTGTTCGCCATCATGAACACAAAGAGCATCCACCACGATTGGAATGCGGACTACTATTATGAGGATGTCCACACCAAGCCCGGCTCCCGCGCGTCGGACTGCATCCGCTGCGGCAAGTGCGAGCGCATCTGCCCGCAGCATCTGCCGATCCGGACGCTGCTGCAGGATGTGGCGAAAGAGTTTGAGAAGAAATGAAAAAGCCTTCCCCCACGGCAGCCAATTCCCCCTGCAAGCGTTATTCCAATACGGAACATGGCACCCAGCAGCACGAGTATGGTGAAAACAGCGTTTGCATCTACTGTGGATAAAACAACCCCCTAAAGTAAAACAGCACCAGCCGTCACGCCCCCGTGACGGCTGGTGCTGTTTTATAGGCGCAACGGCAGCAGCGCCCGGGCTGCAGCTTTCAAGGGCGCTGACAAAAGAATGGCAAACGGGCTTTTCGCGCTTGAACTAACAAAACCTGGTTGCCGCAGTTGTTGTTCCACCCGGAAATGATGCCGCTTGTGTGGAAAATCGCGTCCGGTTGGTTGAAAATTGGTGTGGAATATGCTATAATCCCAATATATGTCTGCCGTTTGGAGGGGGACTTTATGCACTACAACAAATCGCCCATGCTGCGTTTTTTCAACGCGCTGTTTGAATTTATACTGCTGGTCGTCGTTTTTATCATTGCGGGCGCGCTGCGCTCCGTCAGCCCGATCGGCAGCCGCTTCTTTATGTGGGACGTCTGGGCGTTTTTGCCCATCGCGGGGCTGTATGCGCTGGTGAACGTGGCCTGCTATGTGGTGGAAGGCTGCTACCGCTCGCTGCACAGCCAGAACAAAATGCGCCAGCTGTTCCAGATCGGCGTAACGAACCTGGTGGGCCTGGCGATGATGGCGACGGTGTTCTACATCTTCCGCGTCAGTCAGCTTTCGCGTTTGCTGCTGGCCTACTATTATGTCTTGTCGGTGGTGGGCATCCTGGCCAAGCGGATGCTGTTCAGCGCCCTGGCGACCGCCTATGTGCGGCGGCATGACATTGTGCCCCGCACGCTGATCATCGGCAGCGGCGAGCTGGCTCACCGGTTCTACAACGAAGTTTTCCGGGAAAAGAAAACGATGGCCATGCGGTACAGCGGCTACCTGGCGGCGGCCCCCTGCGCCGACCTGCCCGACTACCGCGGCACGGTGGCCGACCTGTTTGAGGTCGTGCGCACCCAGAAAATTGAAATGCTGGTGCTGGCCCAGGATGTGCAGGACGCCGAGGAAGTGCGCCGTATCATGCTGCTGGCCGATAACTTCCACCTGCGGGTGGCGGCGGTGCCGGTGTACAACGACTTTGTGACCGCCCGCAGCGAACTGGACAGCATCGGCGGTATGCGGTACATGGACCTACGGTTGATGAACACCTGCGACATCATGGGCGTGAACATCGTCGTGACCGATATGGACAAGACCCTGCGCCTCATCGAGGAAAAACTGGAAGATTGGCGCGGGAAATACATCTGCGTGGCAAATGTCCACACCACTGTGACAGCCCACGATGACCCCGACTACCAGAAGGTGCAGAACGGCGCAGTCATGGCCCTGCCGGACGGCGGCCCGCTCTCCAAATACAGCCGCCAGCAGGGGTATGTGGACGCGGCCCGCGTGACCGGCCCCGACCTGATGAAGGAGCTGCTGAAGGAGAGCAAAACCAAGCATTACCGCCATTATTTCTACGGCTCCACGCAGAAAACGCTGGATGTGCTGCGGGAAAAAGTCACGGAGAATTATCCCGGAGCTGTCATTGCGGGAATGTACTCCCCGCCATTCCGCCCGCTGACGCCCGAGGAGGACGAGGACGTGGTGCGGATGATCAATGAGGCCAAGCCCGATTTTGTCTGGGTGGGCCTGGGCGCGCCGAAACAGGAGCGCTGGATGGCCGTACATGAGGACCGCGTGCAGGCGCTGATGGTGGGCGTGGGCGCCGCCTTCGACTACGAGGCGGGCAATATCCGCCGTGCCCCGCAGTGGATGCAGAAGCACAACCTGGAATGGCTCTACCGCCTGATGCAGGACCCCAAGCGGCTGTTCAAGCGGTATTTTGTCACGAACACCAAGTATTTGTGGTGGACGTGGCGGCAGTGAAAAGCCTTCTCCCGGGGACTGCGCCCGCAGGCGCGTGTCGGAGCGCAACCGCCGAAGAAGGCTCTCAGCGCGTAGACTGAAGGTGGCCCGAAGGGCCGGATGAGGGGCAAGTTTGCCGCGACTGCCCGGTAGACGGGTTGCATCGGCAAACCTGCCCCTCATCAGTCGCCTTTGGCGACAGCTTCCCCCAAGGGGGAAGCCTTTACACAAGAGCATCGCAGTCTTTTATGGGCTGCGGTGCTCTTTTTTGTTTGTTTATACGTTGTTTTCGGGTTTCTGCGCTCTGCGGCAAAATGCGGCGGCGGGGCGTGGTATAGTGCAAAGCGTCCGGACATACACTGTATATTTGCGGAGGGAAACAACGATGGCTGTTTTGAGTGGGGAACGCTTACATACCAATATGGACAAGCTGCTGCCCGGTGCGCGCAGCGCGGCGCTGCTGTGGCAGGGCGCGGCGCTGGCGGGTGGGCTGGCGCTGGGGGCCGGGCAGGTCTACGGCGGGGCGGCCCCCTTTGGGCTGGCGCTGGTCATCAGCTGCCCGCCGGCCTACTGCCTGGCGGCAGCGGTGGGCACGCTGGCGGCGGGGATAGCGTTCCAGCCCGCCTTGCTGGGCATCAAACTGGGCGCGGCGGCGGTAGCTGCGGCCACGGTGCGGCGGCTTATCGATGAGCGCCCCAAGGCCGGGCTGCTGGCGGGCTGCCTGACCCTGGCGGCGGCGCAGATGGTGCAAATCATTCTGCTGGGGGGCCTTGTAAATTTTTCCCAGACGGTCACGGTGGGGTGCACGGCCCTGCTTGCGGCGGGGCTGGGCTGTGCGTTCGCGCATTTTCCCGCGCGGGAGCCGCGGGGCGTCTGCCTGTGGCTGGCAGCGGTCACGGCCTGCTTACAGCGCTGTGCCGTCGGGCCTTTGGCTCCGGGCCTGGCGCTGGCGGCCGGGGCGGGGCTGTGCGCAGCCATCGGCGGCACGCTGGAACAAACGGCGGTTTTAAGCATTGCGTTGGCGGCGGCCATCACGGCATCAGGGCCGACACTGGCTTTTGCGGCGCTGGCCGTGGCAATGGGCAGCCTGGCCGCGGCCTGCCTCTGCCCGGGCGAGCGTTGGCGCTGTGCCGGGGTGTTCACGGCGGGCTGCACGGTGGGGGCATTGGCCGCACCGGATGCCGCCGGTGCGCTGCCGCTGGCCGTCAGTGCCGGGGTGGGCATAGCGGCGGCCATGGCTGTGCCGGGCGGGGTCATGCGCAAAATTTTTCCGCCGCCCGCACCGCCGGTGCAGGCCCAGGGGTTGAGCGGCGCGGCCCGCAAGCTGGCCAGCGTGGCCGACACCTTAAGTGATATTGCCGACACGGTCAACGCAGTCTGCCAGCGGCAGATGCCGCCCAAGGGCGAGAGCTTTGATTTTGTGGTGGAGCAGGTGGCCCGCACCACCTGCCAGAGCTGCACCCGGCGTAATCGCTGCTGGGTGCGGGGCTACGCCACGGCCATGGATGGGCTGTACCATCTAAAGCCGATTCTGGAGGGCCAGGGCCGCGTTGAGGTGCAGGACCTGCCGGGGCAGCTGTCAGTCTGCATCCACCCGGCAGATCTGTGTACGGCGGCCAACCACGGCTACCGGCTGTGGCGCAGCCGCCGCCAGACCCGGGCGCGGGCGTCGATGCTGCGCACCGCCCTGACCGAGCAGTACAGCGCCCTGGCCGGGGCGCTGGCCCAGCTGGCGGGCAAACTGGGCCAGGCCGGGCTGCCGGACCCCCGGCGGGAGGCAAAAGTGGCCCAACTGTTTGCGGACCTGGGGCTGGACGCGCTGGAATGCAGCGTGACCGCCGACCTGGCCGGGCGGCTGACCGCCAGCGTAACGATCTGCCGCACTCACTTTACCCAGGACGAGGTGCGCGGCCTGACCGACGAGGTGAGCCGCATCTGCCGCCGCGATATGGACACGCCGGAGATCACCCACTGCCGCACCGTCACGATGCTGACCTTTGGGGAGCGGCCCTTGTTCACGGTGGAATTCGGCGCGGCGGCCCACGCTGCCAGCGGCCAGCCGGTCAGCGGCGACGCGCTGGACCAGTTCTGCGATACCGGCGGCCGGGCGCAGATGCTTTTGTGTGACGGCATGGGTACAGGCCGCGCCGCCGCCGTGGACGGCCAGATGGCCGCCAAACTGACAGCCCAGCTGCTGCGGGCGGGCTTTGCCGCTGAGAGCGCCGCGCGGCTTGTCAATGTGGCGCTGGGGCTGAAAGGGGCCGAGCAGGAGGCCGGGGCGACACTGGACCTGCTGACGGTGGACCTGTACACCGGGCGGGCCGGGCTGTTCAAGGCCGGGGCTGCGCCGAGCTTTCTGGTGCGGGGCGGCGTGCCCCGGATGCTGGACGGTGCCAGCCTGCCCATGGGCGTGCTGGACAGTTTGGTGGGCCGCTCCACGACCTTTGCGCTGGATGCGGGGGACTGGGTGGTGCTGGTCAGCGACGGTGCCCTGACAGACGGCAGCGATTGGCTGATGCAGCAGTTACAGCTCTGCGCCAAGCTGGGCCACACCCCCAAGCAGGCCGCCGAGACGGTAGCGGATGCCGCCGCCTGCCGCGCCGGGGAAAAGCGGGATGATATTACCGTGGCGGTGCTGGCGATGGGGAAGAGGGCGTAGAGGCGGGCGTGGCCCCGCCCGCAGGAACAGACAAGGGGGAAAGGCGTATAACAAAACCGCGCCCCATGCGTTGCTGGCATGGGGCGCGGTGCGTTTTAAGGCAATACCGCATAATTCTAAGTGCCGCAGCCGCCGGAGCGGTGCTTAAGCCGTCAGGCGGGAATTGTGCGGTATTGCCTTAAAATAATTTTTGCTTCCGGGTGGGCTGGGGGTCGAAGGGGGTGTCCTCGTGGTGGCGTTTGATAAAGACCTGGCGGGTCTTTTCGGCTACGCTGCGGCCGTTGTGCTTGGACACCGAGTAGAACGTCCGGGTGATGTTGTAATACCCCAGCAGGTGCTGCACCAGATACTGCGCCACGGCGGGGAGGCAGTCGGTGTCGTCGATGTTCTCGTAATTGTAGTCGCCGTAGAGGAACTTGACCTCGTCGCTGCCAGCATAGAGCACGATGCCGGTCTCGTCGAGCAATATTTCCCGGATAACGCTCTGCTGCAACCCGGCAGTGCCGCACTCGGCGGCGCGTTTGGAGGCCAAGGGGCGCTGATCCAGCGGGACGCTCTGCGGGTCGAGCTTTTCAGTGCCGCGCTGGCTGATCTCAAGCAGGATATCACGCATCATGCGGCTTTCCAGCAGCGGGCGGATGCGTTCCTTCGCGCGGGCTTGTTCGGTTTTTGTCTGGATGGTGTTGATCAGGCCCATAGGGCGCCTCCTTGCGAAAATGGACGATACACATACAGTATACCATGCTTCGCGCCCCAATAGCAACAGGCTGGATTGTAAAAATTACACGAGGAAAGCGATCAGCCCCGGCGTGGGGTTGCGGTAGAGGGTATAGCCGTCCGGGCAGGGGATGCCGCTGTGCTCCAGCGCGGTGGTGTCCACAGGTACGCCATCGGCTACCAGCAGCCAGTCGGCGGCGGTCAGGTCGGTGTAGGGGTGGCCCGGGTACTCGGGACCGACGGCCTCGGCAGTCAGGTCCAGCACACCGTCTGCCAGCTGGTCGGAGGCTTGCAGCGTCTCGTATTCCACAATGTAGAAATCGCGGGAGATGTAGGTTTCGATGAGCTGACTGTCCCGCTGGCGGATGCCGTTGGGAAGAAACAGCACAGTGCCGTTCAGCGATTGCAGCGCGTCGTTCAGGGCTGAGGCTCGGGCGGCAGTCTCGGCGGGGATGGCGTAGGTCCAGCGGTTGATGCGCCACTCGCCCGCATAGCACAGCACGCAGAGCGCCAACGCGGCCACGGCAAGCGGGCGCCGGTATTTGCGGCGCACCAGCAGCACGCCCAGCACGGCCGCGCCTGCAGCAATGACGACGCGCCAGACGGCCAGCCAGCCGTTCAGCCCCAGGGTGGGCAGGCGGTCGAGACGATCGGCGATGAAGTCAAACCACTGCAAAAGGGTGTTGTCCCCCGCACCCGCACCGATGGCCCGGCAGACCAGCACGAAGCCGATGCCCCAGAGGGCGGTCAGCGCGGCCAGCACGCGGCGGCGCATTTGGGTCAGGGGTTCGTCCAGCGTGTCCAGCATCACGGCCAGCAGCGGGATGAGCAGCGGCTCCAGGTACCGCATATGCTGCCGGGGCGAGGGGGAGTGCAGGTCCTCCCGCACGGTGATGGACCAGGCGATGACCGCCACACCGATGGCAAGGGACAGCAACAGAAACAGCGGCAGCTGGGTACGGCGGGCGTCGCTGCCCTTGCGGGGGCGGTGCAGCCCGCAGATCGGCAGCAGCACCGGGAACACCCAGAACGCCAGCACCGTGAACAGCGCGTCGCAGGCGAGGGCAAAAGGCAGAAAACGCCACTGCTCGGCGTTCAGCCAGCTTGTCTGGTTGTAGGAGTTGCCCAGCCCCCGGAACAACGTGGCCTTCGCCAGCAAAAAGCAGGCGAGAAAACTGCCCAGCAGCGCGGCGGTGGCGGCAAGCTCAGCTTTCCAGCTGGCTTTGTCGTGCCACCAGACCCAGGCGCGGACGAGCACCCAGGCAATCAGGTAGTAGAGTGCCACTTCCTTGTTTAAGTAGAGCAGGTAGCAGAATGCGCCCGCTGCCGCGCACCAGCCGATGCGCGCCCGGGGCGCAGCAAGCATGGCTCGCAGGAAGAAATACACCTGCCACAGCGAGAGCGGCAGAAAGACCGTCTCGCTCATGAAGGTGGAGGCCGCGGACATCGTGGGAAGCACCGCCGTGACGCCCACCAAGAACACCGTGCGGTGGGGGTTCATCCGCATGGTTTTTGCCAGCGCATAGGCCGGGAAAACCGCGCTGGCCATGTAGGCGGCGTTCAGCCAGCCGATGGCCGTGATCTGCGCGGCGGTGGATTTGAGCAGCAGCGCAGGCAGGATGCAGAGCGGATAGAGAATTTTCTGGTAGTCGCTGGGCATATTGCGCACGCGCAGCCCGCGCCCGGCCAGCAGGCTGCGGGCTACGTCCAGATAGCGCAGCTCGTCGCTGTACACGGCCAGCTGCCGCGGGTAGCTGCTGAGCAGGCCGTACACGATGGTGCAGGCAAAGAACAGCAGCGCTACCAGGGCGAGTGGGGAGAGTTTTTTACGTGATGGCATGGAAAAATCCTTTGGTGAATTATTTTAACTTGATATAATACACCGGGCATCGGGCGGTGTCGGTCAATAGCTCGGCGTGGGCAATGGGGAGAGCGGATTCAGCCAGGGTCAGCAGGTCGTCGGCAGTATAAATGTAGCCGTACAGCACAAAGCCGCCGGTCAGGTCGTGGGTGGCAGCGGCGTTTTGCAGGCTGGCCGCGTCATCCCGGCCGCCGGCCTGGTAGACGGCCTCCCGCTGGGCAAACTCGGTAATAAAGAGGTCGGGCGCGACCTCGTACCCGGCTTTGTTCAACACCACGGCGGGCAGGCTAGCGGTCTCGGCCAGGGCTGGGGTGCGCGGGGCGTACTGCTCAAACAAATAGCCGTTGGGGTCGAGGAAATGCGCGGCCAGAATCGGGACAAGCGCCAGCGCCAGCGGGGCGTCTTTGTTGGCGGCCAGCTTTGCCAGCACGACGGAGACAGCCAGCACGACGGCAGCGTAGACGATGACATAGTAGCGGTCAGCCTCAAACGGCGCAGCCTTGTCAATAAGAATGATGTAGCCGCAGGATGCCAGCAGCAGCCCGGCGGCAAACAGGCCGCTACCGCGCAGGCGCAGCCCACGCCGCCACAGCACCAGGGCGGCCGCACCCAGCACAACGGCCCAAAGCAGCAGCCCGCCGAACTGGGCGGCCAGCAGGCGAAACACCCGGCCCAGGCTGGCGGCCCAATCGGCCAGAGCGGAAAGGTCGAACACGCTGGAAAACGCCGCCTTGCCGCGGGAGCCGGAGAAGATATGGGTTTTCATGGTAGGAAAGGCCAGGAACGCGGCCCCCAGCGCGGCAAACTCGGCCGCCGCATAGCACCCGGCTGTTTTGAACCGCCGCGTGACAAGCAGCCAAAGGCCGAACAGCCCGTAGAGGAAAAAGCAGAACACCAGGAAGAAATACTGGGTCAGCGCCCCGGCCAGCGTGGCGGCAAAAAGCCCCAGCCAGACGGCGCGGGACGGTTTGCGGCCCTGCTGCAAAGCCTGCCACAGCACGACATGGCAATAGAGAAGTGCGATGCCTTCCAGCATCATCAGGCTGTACATCCGGGTAAAGACCGCCATGCCCTGCACGCCCACGCTGAGCAGCCAGCAAGCTGCCGCGCACCAGGCGGGCCAGAACCGCCCAGTCAGCCGACGAGCCGCCAGGTACAGCAGCACGCCGCCCGCCAGCAGGCAGGCATAGTTAGGCAGAAGCCCCACCCATGGCAGCCCCAGATGCGGGAAAATCAGCTCGGCTGTGTAGATCAAGCAGTAGTAGAGTGGCGGGTGGACGTCGGCTTTTTGGTTGTTCCAGGGGATGCGGTAATCTGCGGGGCTGCCCGCAGAGAGAACCCCGGCGTAAAAACTGCCGTCGTGCCAGGTGTCCATATAGCCATCGCTCAACGCATAGAAACTGCCGGGATAGTTCGTCAGCTCGTAGGTGTAGAGTTCGTCAACATGGTAGCCCTGTTTTTGGGTGGTGTAGAACAGCATCATTGCCAGGGCGGCGGCCAGCAGTGCCGCGACCGCAAGGAGATGTTTGGATTTGGTGTTGGTCATGGATGGTGGTCTTTCTTGTATGGGTGGGTTTGTGTAGGAGCGAGCATTGCCCGCCCGAGGCTTTCCCGGAAAAGCATTGCCGGGTCAAGCTGGCGGGAGAACAATGTTCGCCCCTGCATTCGATATAAGGCAAAAGGCCGGGTTTTGATAGGGATATTTTATAGGATAGCATACCAAAAAAGCCTGCCGGTGGGGCAGGCCTTTTTTAGGGTTTACAGTTCTGCGTTTTCTGCTTTGTCGCGGATGAAGCGCCACAGCTCACCGATGGTGGCTTCGTCGCTCAGTTCGCTTTCGTCGATCTCTTCGCCGATGGCCTCGCCCAGCGCCCAGGCAAGCTCTACCATGTCCTCGTGGTCAGCGCCCAGGTCGGCCAGCGTCACGCCGCGGCCCAGCTCACCGGTATCACAGCTGAACTGCTCGGCCAGCAGGTCCTGCAATTCTTCAAAGGTCACGCTTGTTTCCCCCTCTCACTGGGATGTTTTGTGTTCTTATCATACAAGCCCACGGCAGTTCCGTCAAGGGGCAAACGGACAACAACTGCACAAAATTATTCAGCTGCTTTTGTGGAATTTGCCAAAGGAGCCGCCGGTAACTGCGGCTGTGCGTTCAAAATGCGCATGAACTCCTCGCCGGAAATCGTTTCTTTCTCGTACAAATACTGCGCAATCTCGTCCAGTTTACGCTTGTTGTCGCTCAAAAGCTGGTAGGCTTTGCGGTGCTCGGCCTGCACGATCTCCACGACTTTGGCATCGACTTTGGCTGCGGTCTGTTCGCTGCAGGCAAGGCTTGCGTCGCCGCCGAGGTAGGCGTTGTTCACGGTCTCCAGGGCGACCATGTCGAAGTCCTCGGTCATGCCGTAGCGGGTGACGAGGGCGCGGGCCAGCTTGGTGGCCTGCTCGATATCATTGGATGCACCGGTGGTGATGGAGTGGAAAATCAGTTCCTCGGCTGCGCGGCCGCCGGTCAGGGTGGCGATTTTGTTGAGGATTTCCTCTTTCGTCATCAGGGTATGGTCGCCGTCCTCCACCTGCATGGTGAAGCCCAGCGCACCCGACGTGCGCGGTACGATGGTGATTTTCTGCACCGGGGCGCTGTTGGTCTGCAAGGCGGCCACAAGGGCGTGGCCGACCTCGTGGTAGGAGACGATGCACTTTTCTTTGTTGTTGAGGATCTTATTTTTCTTCTGGGCACCGGCCAGGATCGTGTCCACGGCCTCCTGCAAGTCAAACTGGGTCACAGCCTTGCGGCGGTGGCGCACAGCGCAGAGGGCGGCCTCGTTCACGATGTTGGCCAGCTCGGCACCGGAGGCACCGGGGGTCATGCGGGCGACGACGCCGAAATCGCAGTCAGGGCCGAGCTTGACCTTTTTCGCGTGCAGGCGCAGGATGCTCTCGCGGCCCTTTAAATCGGGCAGCTCGACGGGCACGCGGCGGTCAAAACGGCCGGGGCGGGTCAGCGCAGGGTCGAGGGACTCCGGGCGGTTGGTGGCGGCCAGGATGACGACGCCCTTGGCGGCGTCGAAGCCGTCCATCTCGGTCAGCAGCTGATTCAGCGTTTGCTCGCGCTCGTCGTTGCCGCCGAGGTTCGCTCCGCCGTCCCGCTTTTTGCCAATGGTATCGATCTCGTCGATAAAGACGATGCAGGGCGCTTTTTCGCCTGCCTGCTTGAACAGGTCGCGGACTTTCGACGCACCCATGCCGACGAACATCTCGACGAACTCACTGCCCGCGATGGAGAAGAACGGCACGCCGGCCTCGCCGGCGACGGCGCGGGCCAACAGCGTTTTGCCGGTGCCCGGAGGGCCTACGAGCAGCACGCCCTTGGGCATTTTGGCACCGATATCCTCGTATTTT
This sequence comes from Gemmiger sp., assembly GCF_057431175.1. NCBI lineage: Bacteria > Bacillati > Bacillota > Clostridia > Eubacteriales > Oscillospiraceae > Gemmiger > Gemmiger sp. Next base: position 96,741 of record NZ_DBMDDV010000002.1, read on the forward strand.
TTAGGGTTGTGCAGGAAGTCTACGATCTCCTGCAGGCTCTCCTTGGCTTCGTCCTCGCCCGCTACATCGTTGAATTTGATGCCGGTCTCGTCGTCCACGACGTACTGTTTTGCGCCGGATTTGCCGCCGCCGAACAACATGGCGTTGCCGCCTGCGCCGCCCATCTCCTGCATCTTTTTGGATGCCCAGCGGTTGACGAACCAGAACAGCAAAATCATCGGCAGGAAGGAAATGACGAGGTTCAGCAGCGAATCCCAGATGGTGGGGCTCTGATAGACTGTACCGAACTCAACACCCGCATCCTCCAGCCGGGCGACAAGGTTGTTATCCTGCGCGATGGCGTTGGTCTTGTAGGAGTTTTCGTTTTTGTCCACAAAGTAAATTTGCTGATCCTCGATCTGGACGGTGGAAAGCTCCTTATCCTCCAGCATTTGCAGGAAGGTACTGTAATTTACGCTCTTGACGCTGGCCTGCATCAGGGCAGGAAAGAGGAAGATATTGCTTAAAATGACGATGGAAAGAATGACCGCGTAGCCGATCCAAAGTTTCTTCTTTGGGTCTTTCGGCGGCTGTGTCGTCTCTTTCATGGGGGTAGCCTCCTTTTCTTTTGTGACAAGTATAGCATGGACTGAAAAAATGAACAGCGTATGAAGCAACTTTGAACGAAACGCAAAAAATCCGCATAACGGTGGGGCTGGGACGGGTTTTCCGCGTTTTGCACAGGTTTTCGACAGGATTCCACTGTGGAAATGTGGAAAACTGTGTTGAAATGGTGGAAAACCCAGGGGAAAGGTACAAAATAGTACGATGAGAGGGAAGTGTTGAAATGTGGAAAATGGGAACGCAGAGAAATAAAAACTTCTAAAATTTAAACAGAATCTTTGAATTTGCCTTAAATTTCGCGAATCTTGTAACAAGTTGGAAACATCTGTCGTTATAATAGATGTGAGGAATCGCAAAAAGCTGTCCTGTTCGGAAGGAGGATGTTCGTTATGAAAACCGCACAAGATGTCTTTTATAAAGATTTGGAAGTGAACCTCGCGGCGCACCGGGTCAGCCGCGAGGGGCACGAACTGTGCCTGACGCCCCGGGAATTTGCACTGCTGGCTGTGCTGCTGACCCACTGCGACAAGGCGCTGAGCCGCAGCCAGCTGTTGGAGGCCGCCTGGGGGTACGCTTACATCGGCGAGAGCCGCACCGTGGATGTACATATCAACCGCCTGCGCCGCAAGCTGGGACTGGAAAATGACATCCAGACCGTATATAAAGTGGGATATCGGCTGAATAGTGCAAGCTGAACCCTTGCATTTCCCGCGGGATTTGGTACAATAGGAGTAATAAGAAATCCTGAAATTGCAGTGGTGCCGTAGGCTTGCAGAGGGCGATGCTTGCATCCGCCCTGGCAATGGCCCCGCTGTAAACGCTGTAAGGAGGAAACGACCATGAAGCGTATCATTACCATCGGGCGCGAGTTTGGTGCGGGCGGCGGCGAGCTGGGCCGACGCCTGGCGCGGGAGATGAATATTGCCTACTATGACCGCGATATCATTTTAAAGACCGCCAAGGCCAGCGCCCACCTGACACCCGAGCAGGTGCGCCGCTGGGACGAGCGCGTACCCCACGAGTTCGGCTTTACCCAGAGCCTGTTCAACTTCTACAACCGCCCCTTGAGCGAGGAACTGTGGGACGCCCAGGTGCGGGCCATCCGGGAAATTGCGGATAAGGAGAGCTGTGTTATCGTCGGCCGCAATGCAGACTATATCCTGCGGGAGTTTGACCACTGCCTGCGGGTGTTTGTACACGCTGACCGCAACTGGCGTCTGCTGCATATGCGTAAGCTGATGCCGGACACGCCGTTTGACCAGCTGGAAGCGGATATGGACAGCGCTGACCGCGCCCGCCGCAACTACTGCAAGCAGCATACCGGCCAGGTCTATGGCGACAGCCGCAACTATGATCTGACGCTCTGCACCAGCAAGCTAGGGCTGGATAAGGCCCTGGAAGTGCTGCTGTGTGCGGCGAAGGAAATGTAAAGGGAGAAAGAGGCAGCCCCCACAAGCGTGCGGGCCGGGAATGCCCGGCCCCTACAAGATACTGAAAGATAAAAATAACCCTGCACCGTATTTTTGCGGTGCAGGGCGTTTTTTGTGCTTTTTATTTTAGGGGTGCGGTGTAGGTCTGGCCGTAGGGGTCGTGGGCCAGGTTGTTCAGGGGGTACAGGCTGCCGTAGACCTCGGGTTCCAGCATGGCGGTCAGGCTGAAATCCTGCTGGTGGATGTGGTGCGACGTCACCCGCAGCACGCCGGAATCATGGGCGTAAATGTAGCGCTGGTAAGTCGGGTCGTCCTCGGGGGTCGTGGTCTGCTGCCACTGGCCGGGAATCGTGGTGTTCAGCTGGGCAATGAAATTTTGCGTCACGGTGTCCAGATCCTCCCCGGCAGGGTAGTTTTCGTCGTGGATGGACAGGTCCACAATCGGGCCGTTGTCGGGCAGGTAGCCGATGACGAGGTAAGTCTCGGTGTCCATGACGCAGGCGGTGCCGCCGCTCTCGGTTTCGTGTACATCCCTGGGGATAAAGTAGTCAAAGTAGACCTGTGTCAGGTCACCGGTAAACTTTACCATGCCGTAGGTGACGTTGGGTTCGCCCTCGGTAAGGCTTTGCTGGAAAGGATTGGTGTCCGCGCCCGCGTCCAGCTGGGCCAGCAGATAGGTAAGCTGGTCGTCGGTCAGCAGACTGCGGGCAGCGGCCTGCCGCAGCTTGCCGCGGATGACCGTGAACACGTCCTTGGTGATATCGTAGCTCTGCGGAGTGCTGGAGCCGCCCTGCACGCCGTAGCGGTAGAGTGCCCCGGCCAGCGGGTCGAGCCGAACCTCGTCGCTCATGACGCCGGGCACCTGCGGGCGGGGCTGGGGCGCGGCGTAGTAAAGCGCCTGCCCCTGCACGGCCAGCGCGGGCACCGCCAGCAGTGCCAGGCAGAACAGCGATGTGGTGATGAATTTTGCGTTAAGAGACAGCTTTTTCATGGCGGGGGCCTCCTTTCGGCAGGGTGAGGGAGACGGTCGTGCCTGCGCCGACCTCGCTGGCAAAGTTGAGCTTCGTGCCAAAGGCTGCGGCGATCTCGGCGCAGAGGGCCAGGCCGATGCCGCTGCCGCCGTCGGCCCGGGCGCGGGCTTTGTCAACGCGGTAAAACGGCTCCGTCAGGTGGGGGACGGCCTCGGCCGGGATGCCGCAGCCGGTGTCAATGACGGCCAGCCGCCAGCCGCTCCCGGTGTCGGTGCAGATCAGGCGCACGGTATTGCCGGGGGTGCTGGCGTGCAGGGCGTTCACGGCCAGGTTGCGCAACAGGTCCGCCAACAGCACCCGGTCGGCCTGTACCGTGGCCCCGGCGGGGGCATCAAGGGTGAGCGGTGCACTGGGCAGGCTGCGGGCAACGTCGTGGAACACGGCGGCGACGTCAACGGCTTGCAGCGCTATACCGTTCTTTTGCAGCCTTTGCAGGGCCAATAGCTGCTGGCTCAGGCTCTCGAGCCGGGTGGACTCGTGGTAGATAGCGTCGGCGGCTGTGCGTCGGCGGGCGTCATCTAACATGCCGCTGCGCAAAAGGTCCGCATAGCCAATCATGCTGGTCAGCGGGGTTTTCAGCTCGTGGGTCAGGTCAGCCACAAAGCGGCTTTGGCGGGCGTTCAGCTCTTGCACTTTGCCGTAATGCCAGCCCGCTGCCAGAGCGGCCAGCGTCACAAGCGCCTGCACGGCCAGCCAGCTGAGGAGCAGCTGGTCGCGGGCTGTGTAGGCTTCGGCGGTGTCGACAGCAGAGACAAGAATGATGTTCTGGTTCGTGTTCAGCACGCTGGCCAACAGCAGCTGGCGGTCGCGCAGCAGGATCGTGTCGGTGTCCGCAGCGGCCTGTTGGAGCGCGGCGCCGGACAGGCCGGTGTTGGAGTATTCGACTGTGCCGTCACGCAGAAGTGCAAAGGCGGGCGTGCTGGCGCCGAGGATGAGCTGCTGAGCGCGGGTGTAGCTGTCGCCGATGCGGGCAGGGGTGGTGAAGTCGTCGGTAGAGGCGGCCGCGCGGGCAGCGGCGCAGGCGGTGGTGAAGTCGCTTTCCACGCCACAGACGGTGCGCTGGTGTTGGAGCATGGCCTGGGTTTCCAGTGCGTCGAGCTGGTCGCGGAAGGTGCGGCAGGCCAGCGCACTGCCCGTGAGGGTGAGAGCAAGGGAGAAAAGGACAAGGGCGAGACGGATGGAGCGGGACATGGGGAACCTCCTTTCGGGGTGGGCGTGCAGGGGCCGGGTATGCCCGGCCCCCTACGGAGAAACGTCATTTTATTAAGCGATACCCGATTTTGGGCACGGTGACGATCTTATTGGCCCAGTTTAGTTTTTTGCGCAGGCGGTGGATGTGCAGGTCGAGGGCGCGGGGCGTCGGCTCGGCGTCAAGGCCCCAGACCCGCTCGTAAAGCGTCTCGCGGTAAAGCGCCTGCCCCTGGGCGCGGACGAGGGCCAGCAGAAGGTCAAACTCCCGCGGGGTCAGCTCCACCGGCTGGCCGTGCTGGGTCACGGTGCGGTCGTCGGGGTCGATGACCGCGTCGAACACGTTCAGCGTGGCCGCGCGGCGGCCGGTATGGCGCAAAAGCCCCTCCACCCGGGCCAGCAGTTCCGGCGGAGCAAAGGGCTTGACGATGTAGTCATATGCGCCCAGTTTCAGCCCACGCACCCGGTCGGCCACGGCGTTTTTGGCTGTTAAAAATACGACCGGCGTGCCGGTGGGCGCGATGTAATCCATCAGCGCAAAACCGTCGACGCCCGGCAGCATGACATCGAGGATGACCAGGTCAAATTTTTGCGTTTCCAGCAGATCGGCGGCGCGTTCGCCGTCGTGCGCAATGATGAGCGGCTGGCCCAGCGGTTCCAGCGTCATGGCAATCAGCTGGGCAATGCTCGGCTCGTCGTCGACGATCAGAATTGGCAGCATGGGGAATACCTCCTTCCGGTGGGTGTGAGGACAGTATAGCAGGGGGAGTTTTCTGAAAGTTTTCCGTTTATGAAAAAGTAGGGGCCGGGTATGCCCGGCCCGCAGCCATCCCATCAACGCCATTTTGTGGGTACGCTGCGGGCGAGGTATGCCTCGCCCCTACATTCTGCTGATTTATTCTTCCAAAAACTCTCGTATTTCTTTCTCCACCGCCCGCACTTCTTCCTCAAAGGCGCGGGCGGAGACGCGGAGGGCACCGTGGCCCATGACGATGATCTGCTCGGCACCGTCGCTGCTGACGACGCGGGTGCGGTGCTCCTTCGCCAGCTCGTGGGTGGCGCGTTCGATGTACATATCGGCGGTCTCGGCCTCGCGGGTGTAGACGACGTACAGATTATGGTACTGCTCGACCTCCCGCGTGGCGCCCCGCACCTTGTAGGCGTCGAACACCAGAATCGGCACGCAGCGCTTGTAGCCCGCATAGTTGCACAAAATGTCCATCAGGCGGCGGCGGGCGGCGTCCAGATTGCCGTCGGCCAGCCTGCGCAGGTCGTCCCAGGCAAAAATCACGTTGTAGCCGTCCACCAGCAGGTAATCCGGGCCGGTGGGTACTGGTTTGGCGGGGACGCTGGCCGCAGCGGGGGCGGTGTGCAGGGCGGCGCGGGCTGCCTTTTTGGCGTCTCCGGTCTCGCCACGACGGCGTATCTTGCCGTAGGTGCGCTCAAAAATCGCCAGCAGCTCCTTATCTTGTTCCAGCGTGCCCCGGTAGGCGGCGGCCCGGCGGCGACGGTCGTTGGCGTCAGCCTGCCCGGCAGCGTCCTCGTCGTCGGCGGGGGTGCCGTTTAAGCGGCGTTCCAGCCCGCTGGACACATGGGCGCGGGCGGGGACCTCATCCCACTTGACGAGATACCCGGCCCCATGTGCGCAAAACACAGAGTCAGCCGGGTTCTCGGTGTCGGCGTCCGGGTCATAGCCCACGGCGGCAAGCACCTCGTCGGTGTTGTGGCAGGTGTCGTACCCGGCAGGCAGCACGGCCCAGCGGCCCAGGCCGTGGGTGTAGGCCGCGACCTCCCGCGCATAGCCCCGCGCGGTGGCCACCGGCAGGCGGCCTGTCAGCCGCACGGTGTTTTCGGATTTCGGCAGCGTCTCGGGCGCTTCAAAGCTGCCGCACATCCGCTGCACATCGGCCATGGCGCGGCCCAGCGCGTCGGCGGGCAGTTCCAGCGTGAAGTCATACCACGGTTCCAGCAATGCCACGCCGTCCTTGGCTGCGGCCATCCGCAGGCCCTGGCGCACGGCGCGGTAGGTGGCCTGGCGGAAGTCGCCGCCCTCGGTGTGCTTCTGGTGGGCGCGGCCCGCCGCCAGCGTGATCTTTACGTCGGTCAGCGGCGCACCGATCAGCACGCCGGGGTGGGTGCGCTCGGCAAGATGGGTCAAAATCAGCCGCTGCCAGTTTTCGGCCAGTGTGTCGGGCGGGCAGTCTGCCGCCAGTTGTACGCCGCTGCCCCGCGCACCGGGTTCCAGCAGCAGGTGGACCTCGGCGTAATGGCGCAGCGGCTCATAGTGGCCGATGCCCTCCACAGCGGTGGTCAGGGTTTCTTTGTAGAGGATGCCGCCCTCGCTGAAAGTGACGTCCAGCCCGAAGCGGTCCTGTAAAATATTCTGCAAAATTTCCAGCTGCACTTCACCCATCAGCTGGACGTGTACCTCGCCCAGGTCGTCGCGCCAGTTGACGTGGAGCTGCGGGTCCTCGTCCTCGAGGGTCTGCAGGGCTTTTAAAACGGTGTGGGCGTCGGCGTCACAGTCGACGCGGTAGTTGAGCACGGGCTCCAAAAGCGGCGTCTCCGCGTCGGATTCTGCGCCAAGGCCCTGCCCGGGGCGGGTGGCTGCCGGGCCTGCCACTGCCACGACCATGCCGGGAAACGCCTCACTGACCAGGCGGAACTTGCCGCCATTGTACAGCCGCAGGGCGTCGGCCTTTTCGCCGCCGGGGAGCACGTCTTTTACGTGCAGCACGCCGCCGGTGACTTTCAGCCAGGTCAGGCGGGTGCCTGCGTCCTCACTGATTTTGAACACGCGTGCGCCAAATTCCGGCCACTGGGGCGGGGTGCGGGTCAGCGTTTGCAAGCCGCGCAGTAAGCCGTCCAGGCCGTCCAGACGCAGCGCCGCGCCGAAAAACACCGGAAAGACCTGCCGCCGCGCAATGGCCGTGATGACGGTCTCGGGCGCGGGGGTGCCGGTGTCGAGGACTTCGTTCATCAGCGGCTCACTGCACAGGGCCAGGGCCTCGGGGTCGGGCGCGGCGGAAAAATCCACACAGCCGTCGCCGAAACGGCCCCGCAGCTCCCGCAGACGGACAGCAGCGTCCGCGCCGGGCAGATCCATTTTGTTGACAAAAACAAACGTAGGAACGCGGTAGCGGGCAAGCAGCTTCCACAGTGTCTCGGTGTGGGCCTGCACGCCGTCGGTGCCGGAGACGACGAGGACGGCGTAGTCCAGCACTTGTAAGGCGCGCTCGGCCTCGGCGGAGAAATCCACGTGGCCGGGGGTGTCCAGCAGGGTCAGCGCGGTCTCGCCGCAGCCGTCGGCGGCGGGCAGCGTCAGCACCGCCTGTTTGGCAAAAATCGTGATGCCCCGCGCCCGCTCCTGACTGTCCGTGTCCAGAAAGGCGTCACGGTGGTCGACGCGGCCCAGCTTGCGCAGCACGCCGGCGCGGTAGAGCAGCCCTTCGGCCAGTGTGGTTTTGCCGCTGTCAACATGGGCCAGCAGGCCGATGACGAGACGTTTCATAGATGTTTCCCCCGAGCTTTTCAAAGTTGCTTCTATTGTACAATTTTTCTTGCAATTTGGCAAACGGTGTGGTATAGTAAAGCCAAATTTACCGGGAAGGAGAGCACACGTATGCGTTGGCAGTTCGGTGTGGTGTTCCAGAAAAAAGGAAACCCCTGACGAGTTGACGCTGTAAGTGTGCCCTTTTTTAGGTATTGCCCTAAGTTCCGGTAAAGCTATAAGTGTGTGCATTTTTGCGCCCTGCGGCTTTGCTGCGGGGCGCTTTTTGTGTGCAAAAAAGGGCACGTTTTCGTGATTTTTGAGCGAAAGGGTGTTCCCGATGAATTTACAAAAACAACTGCGCTGCGTGTATCTGCACGCATTTTTCTCGACACTGCGGTTTACCGATGCCGTCTGGGTGGCGCTGCTGGCGGCGCGGGGCTTCTCGCTGGCGGAAATCGGCCTGGCCGAAGGGGTGTTCCATCTGACGAGCCTGCTGTGCGAGGTGCCCAGCGGCATGGCTGCGGATCTGCTGGGGCGGCGGCGCACGCTGATTTTCGGCGGTGTGCTGGGCGTTTTCTCGGCGCTGGCCATGGCGTCTGCACCGGGGCTGGGGCTGATCTGCACGGCCATGGCGCTGAAGGCGCTGGGCTACAATATGCTTTCCGGCACGGCCGAAGCCCTGATCTACGACAGCCTGAAAATGGCCGGGCGGGAGAAAGACTATATAAAAGTGGACGCCAATGCGTCGATTTGCATGAAAATTGCAACGGCGCTCGGCTCGCTGGCAAGCCTGCTGGCAGGGGTGTTGCGCTACGCAGGGTACTACTTGGCGGACGCCGTGTCGGCGTTGCTCTCGGCACTGGCGGCGGCCCAGCTGGAAGAACCCATCGTCACCGATGAGCAGGCCGCCCGGGAGCGGCACACCCTGCGGGAACTGCCCGCCCGGCTGCGTGTGCATATTTTGGACAGCGCCGACTGCCTGCGCGGCAGTGCGCTGGCACGGCGGCTGATTGCGGCGGACGCGGTGATTTCGCTGCCAAGCTACTTGACGTCGATGTTTGTGCAGCAGCGGCTGACGGAACAGGGTGGGGCCATGGAATGGCTGTTCCTGCCGGGGTTGCTGGCCGGGGCTGCAGGTATGGCGGGCACGGCACTGGGGCGGCGGCTGCACCCTAAGACCCTGCGCGGCCTGTATTTAGCCTGTGCGCTGACCATTGGCGCAGGGGCACTGCTGGCCGGGGCGGCCCCGGCGTGGGCCTGTGCCGTCGGGCCGATGCTGGTGCAGGGGGCACTGGCTGTGTGGTTCTTGCACAGTATGCAGCGGATGAACGAGTCAATTTCCAGCGACCGCCGCGCGACGCTTATCAGCGTGGACAGCATGACGTACAGTTTGCTGATGATCCCGGCAAGCCCGATGCTGGGCTGGCTGGGGGATGCTGCCGGGTCCGCAGGGGTCGGGCTGTGTCTGCTGGGGGCAATGGTGGCAGCCAGCGGTCTTGCAGTCGTGGCCAAAACACGGTATAATACACGCGGAGCATAATTCCCTTGATTTTTTGTGGGGTCGATGGGATGCGTCGGCCCGCCAACGGAGGCAAAATTGCTATGACCTATACAGAAGTTTTGCAGGCGGCGAAGGGCCAGATGGGCTTTTGCCATGCCTGCCCGGTGTGCAATGGCCGCGCCTGCGGTGGCACCATCCCCGGCCCGGGGGCCAAGGGCAGCGGCACGGTGGCGATCCGCAACTTTGACGCGTGGCGGAATGTGCGGCTGAACATGGATACGATCCACGAGAATTTTGAGCCGGATACGGGCCTGGAGCTCTTTGGACGCAAGTTCAAATACCCGTTTTTTGCGGGGCCGGTGGGCGCAATGACGCTGCACTACGGCGATAAATACAACGACTTGCAGTACAATGAAATTTTGGTCGCTGCCTGCGCGGCGGCGGGCATTGCGGCGTTCACCGGTGATGGCACGAACCCCAAGGTCATGGAGGGAGCAACGGCGGCCATTGCGGCCAGCGGCGGCGCAGGCATCCCCACTGTGAAGCCGTGGGACAACGCCACAGTGGCGGAAAAAATGACGATGGCGCGGCAGGCCGGCTGCTTTGCCATGGCGATGGACATTGACGCAGCGGGCCTGCCGTTTTTGCAGCACCTGGATCCGCCCGCCGGCAGCAAGACCGTGGAGCAGCTGCAAGAAATCGCCCAGGCGGCGGGCGTGCCGTTTATCTTAAAGGGCATCATGACGGTGCGCGGCGCGGAAAAGGCCATCGAGGCCGGGGCCGTGGGCATCGTCGTCTCGAACCACGGCGGCCGCGTGCTGGACGACTGCCCCGCCACCGAGGAAGTGCTGGCGGACATTGTGGCGGCCGTGGATGGCCGCGCGAAAATTCTGGTGGACGGCGGCATCCGCAGCGGCAACGATGTGTTCAAGGCGCTGGCCCTGGGCGCGGACGGCGTGTTGGTTGCCCGCCCCTTTGTGACAGCTGTGTACGGCGGCGGTGCCGACGGCGTGATTGCCTATGTGGAAAAGCTGGGTGCCGAACTGGCCGACACGATGCGCCTGTGCGGCGCGGCGAGTCTGGCGGACATCAGCCGGGATATGGTCAGGGTCGTAAAATAAAATAAAAAATACCATGTTCCGCAGCTGCAAAAACTGCCGAGACATGGTATTCTTTTTGTGCCGCAGTATGCGGCGGGGCGGGCGTAAAACTGCATAAATATACTTCTTGCCTCTTTTTTTTGCAAAAGGCCTTGCAGAAAAAGAGGTTTTGCATTACTATTAAAGAATGCTACCGCTTTAGAGCGGTGGTGTGAGGGTTTGTGTAAAGTGTATACAAGGAGGAAGTCATCATGAAAAAGTTGATCAGCACCGTTCTGGCATTGGGTATGGCGGCCAGCTTGGCAGCCTGCGGCAGCAGCGCATCCACGGCAGCGTCCACGGCCGAGAGCACCGTGGAATCTACCGCAGCAGCCGGGGACAGTGACCTGGACTACATCAAGGGCAAGGGCAAAATGACCATCGGCTACACGGTATATGAGCCGATGAACTACACCGACGCCGACGGCAATTTCACCGGCTTTGACACCGAGCTGGCGGCCGCTGTGTGTGAGAAGCTGGACGTGGAGCCGGAATTTGTGGAAATCAACTGGGACACCAAAATTGTTGAGCTGGATGCCAAGAGCATTGACTGCATTTGGAACGGCATGACGCTGACGGATGATATCCAGGCCAACGCCGCCTGCACCAAGGCCTACGCCAAGAACGCGCAGGTCGTCGTGATGAAGGCTGACGCCGACTATTCCTCCACCGCTGACCTCGTCGGCAAGACCGTGGTCGCCGAGGCCGGTTCCGCCGGTGAGAGTGCCATCAACGACGACGAGAGCCTGTCCCAGGCCGATTACGTCAGCAAATCCGTCCAGACCGATTGTCTGATGGAAGTGGCCGCCGGTACGGCGGATGCCGCTGTGCTGGACCTGACGCTGGCCTCCGCCATGATCGGCGACGGCACCGACTACGCGAACCTGGCTATTAAAGACGAGCTGAACGCCGAGGAGTACGGCGTGGCCTTCCGCAAGGGCAGCGATGCCGCCGACGCCGTGAACGCTGCCTTTGACGAGCTGAAGGCCGACGGCACGATGCAGGCTTTGGCCGACAAGTACAGCCTAGCGCTGGCTGACTGATGGGCGAGGCGGCTGTCATCTGGGGCCGCCTGACCGAGGCATTCTGGCTCAACTGCCAGCTGTTCGGTCTGACGCTGTTGTTCGCACTGCCGCTGGGGCTGGTGGTGTCGTTTGGCTCCATGAGCAAGTTTGCCCCGCTGCGCGGCGTGGTCAAGACCTTTGTCTGGATCATCCGCGGCACGCCGCTGATGCTGCAAATTCTGGTCATCTACTTAGGGCCGGGCCTGATGGGCTTTACCAGCCCCTGGCCGTCGGGCGGCAGCGGCCGCCTGGTGGCGGCGGTGGTGGCATTTGCCATCAACTACGCCTGCTATTTTTCGGAAATTTACCGCGGCGGCATCGAGGCAGTCCCCAAAGGCCAGACCGAGGCAGGGCAGGTGCTGGGCATGACCAAGGCGCAGATTTTCTTCCGCGTGACGCTTTTGCAGGTCATCAAGCGCATTCTGCCGCCGATGGGCAATGAGATCATCACGCTGGTCAAGGATACCTCGCTGGCGAATGTCATTGCCAACAAAGACATCATTATGATGGCGAAAGAGTACAGTGCCAAAGGGCTGATCTGGCCGCTGTTTTCCACAGCGGTGTTCTTCCTGGTGTTCGTGGGTGCGCTGACGCTGCTGTTCGGTTGGCTGGAAAAGCGGCTGGACTATTTCAAGTAAGGGGGCGCGGCTATGGCATTGTTGGAAGTAAACGGCATCGGCAAGAGCTTTGGCACCACAAAGGTGCTGCGCGATATCTCGTTTGAGCTGGCCGAGGGCGAGGCCCTGGCCATCATCGGGTCGTCCGGCTCCGGCAAAACGACGCTGCTGCGCTGCTTGAACTTTTTGGAGACAGCGGACGCAGGCAGCATTACGGTGGCGGGCGAGACGCTGTGGAGCGCCGCCGATACCCGCACCCAGAGCGAGGAGGCCATCCGCAAAAAGCGGCTGCATTTCGGGCTGGTGTTCCAGAATTTCAACCTGTTCCCGCAGTACACGGCGCTGCAAAACGTGATGCTGGCGGGCCAGCTTTTGGCGAAGGAACGCCCGGACTACAAGCAGAACAAAAAGCAGATTCTGGCCGATATCGAGACGCAGGCGCGGCAGCTGCTGGCGCAGATGGGACTTTCTGACCGCGAAGGGCACTACCCGCACCAGCTTTCGGGCGGGCAGCAGCAGCGGGTGGCAATCGCCCGCGCCCTGGCGCTGCACCCGGATATTTTGTGCTTTGACGAGCCGACGAGTGCGCTGGACCCTGAGCTGACCGGTGAGGTGCTGCGGGTGCTGCGCGAGCTGGCCGAGCACAAGACCACGATGATCATTGTGACCCATGAGATGAAGTTTGCCCGCGACGTGGCCGACCGCATCCTGTTTATGGACGGCGGCGTGGTCGTGGAGCAGGGCGATGCGAAAGAGGTCATCGACCACCCCAAAGAGGAGCGGACGAGACAGTTCTTGGCGAGTTATGGGAAATAAAAAACGGCAGACCGTTGGATGGCGGTCTGCCGTTTTTTAAAAGGGGGCAATTACCGTACCGCGATGCACTCGATCTCGACGAGGGCGTTCTTGGGCAGGGCGGCGATTTGGACGCAGCTGCGGGCGGGGAAGCCGCCGTGGAAGTAGGTGCCGTAAATCTCGTTCACGGTGCCGAAATCGGCCAGATCCTGCACGAAAACCGTCGTTTTGACGACATTGTCGAGGCTCAGGCCGGCCTCGTTCAGGACGGCCTGCAGATTTTTGAGGGCCTGGTGGGTCTGGGCTTGCACGCCATCGGCCAGATTGCCGGTGGCGGGATCCAGGCCGAGTTGGCCGCTGCAATAGACGGTGGAGCCGGTGTCAACGGCCTGAGAATAGGGGCCGAGGGCGGCGGGGGCGTTCTGGGTGGAAATGTGGGTCATAGTGATGCACTCCTCTATGTTTGATTTTTAAAAACGGGGGTAACAGAGCGGACGATATGCGGGGCGTCGAGGACGCCGCCCCCTACAAAGGAGAGGAGCGGCGAGGGGACTGACCGCCCTACGGGGCGTTTGCCGAAAGGTTGAGGGCCGGGTATGCCCGGCCCCTACGGGGTGGCAATGCGGTTATCGCGCGTCGTCGGGAGCTTCCTTCGGCCAGGCGAAGTGGCGGCGGGTGAGGCAGTCTTGCAGGAAGTCGGTGCATTCTTTCGTGTAGGCGGTGTTGTCGTGGTAGTAGCTGACGGCGTGCTCGGCACCGTGCACCGTCAAAAAGCGCTTGCCCTTGGCGCGGCAGACCTCGTAGTTGCGGCGGCCCATCTCGTAGGGAACAAAGCCGTCGGCATCGCCGTGGACGAAGAAGATCGGCACTTTGCTGTGGGCCGCGGCATCGGTGCAGTCAGCATCCTCAGGGTCAAAATGGCCGAACAGGATGGCCCCCAGCCGCCCGATGGCGTAGGTGGGGCCGAGAGGAAAGCCGGGTAGGTACTCCGGCAGGCATTTGCGGGTGATCTCGCGCGGGCTGGTGTAGCCGCAGTCGGCTACGATGCCGCAGACGTTGTCCGGCAGATTCAGCCCGGCGGCCAGCAGCACGGTGGCTGCGCCCATCGAGACGCCCATCAAAAAGATGGGAACTTCCGGGCCAAAGTGGCTGCGTGCCCAGACAGCCCAGTCCCGGGCGTCGTAGCGCTCCTTCACGCCCATGGTAATGGTGTGGCCGCCGCTGTACCCGTGGGCGCGCTGGTCGGGCAGCAGAACATTATAGCCCAGCTTGGTGCAGAGGGTGTAGCCGCCCAGGCCGTCCCGCACGGCATAGCCCCGGTAGCCGTGGAAGATGATAGCCAGCGGGGCACCGTCGTTGTGGTGGTAGTATCGCGCGGCCAGCGGTGTGCCGTCCTGCGCGGTGATATGTACCGGCGTGAAGGTGTCCCGCGCCAGCGCATCGGCGTCGGGGCACATGGCCTTGCGGTAGACCTCCCGCGTGGGCATATCGGCGGGGGAGGGCACGGCGGTGGTGGGCTTTTGGTAAAAGGCGACGCGGTAGATGCCGTAGGCTGCGCCGAGCACGGCAGTACCGGCTGCGGCGGCCGCAGTAAGCAACGGATGTTTTTTCATGCAGGACACCTCACTTTGGCGGGAATTTGTGTTTATTATAGCAAATGTGCCACAAAACCGCAATGATTCCCCAAAAAAGTTTACACTTGCCACAAAAGTGTTTTCGCGGTATAGTATCTGTGGATAGAAGAAAATGCTTTCCGGGTAGAAGTGCAGGGACAGGGCGATGACGAGCATCGACCCCTGCCATACACGGATTGACGATGCAACAAAAAGGACCCACCTATGACTGAACTGATCCAAAGCCTGAAGGCGGCGGTGGCGCGGTATCCGGGCACGATGGCGGAACTGGCGCGCCGGGCGGCCATCGACCGCTCTACTTTATATAAGATACTCGGCGGGCAGCGCACGCCTCGGCGCGAACAGCTGGAGCGCCTGACCGACGCACTGGAATTGACCGAGGAAGAAAAAACCACCCTGCTGGTGCAGTACAAGCAGCGTGGCCGCGGCACGGACCCCAAGATGCGCGCTGCGTTGAACCAACTGCTGGAAGCGGCGTTCCGGGTCGAGGATTACACCCGGCGCGAGGGAAACATCACCAACGAGGCCGCGCGGCAGATGAGCGTTGCAGGACAGTATGTGGAGGGTACCCGCGCGGTGACGGCTGCCGCAGCGGCGCTGGTGGCCGAGCATATGCTATCCGGTGATACGCGGCCGCTGCTGCTCTCGCCATTCACGAATCCGGTGCTGGACCGGGTGCTGGTGAACCGCTTTTCTGCGCCAGACGGGCAGACGGCGTCGCTGTCCCAGCTGCTGATTTTTGTCGAGGAAAGCGATATCCCCCGGGAGAAAGCCGGGAATATCGCCACGCTGACCCGCGCGTTGCCGCTCTTGTTTCTGCCCAAGCTCAACTACGATGCCCGCGTTGTACGGTGTGTGACGAGCGAACCCAGCCCCGGTACGCTGATGCCGGTGTATCTGCTGCTGCCCACGGCCGCCTTGATGATGGACCGCTTGGGGCAGAAAGGATATATCATCACCGACCGGGAGGTCGTGGAAAATCTGCGCCTGTCGTTCAGCCGAAAGTACATCGACGCAGTGCCGGTGCTGAAACTGGCGACCGGGACCCACGGTTTTATGGAGTCCATGCAGTTGTACAGCAAGCTGTTTGCCGAGACGCGCAAGTGCTGCATGGTGCGCTACCAGCCGCCGTTCAGCCTGTTTGCCGATGAAAAGATCGCGCTGCGGGTCGTGCGGCAGGACGCAGCCGTGCAGCCCTACCTGCCCGCGCTGCTGGATTACCTGAACACCTGGAACCAGCAGACGCCGGATCTGTATTTCTGCGAGGAAGGACTTTTGCAGTTTGTGCGCACCGGGCAGATGTTTGACCTGCCCTCGGCTCTGTACGAACCGCCGGACGTCGAGACGCGCCGGGAGCTGCTGCTGCGGCTGCGCCGGGCGGCGGCCTCCGACAAGCAGACGCTGCGCATTGTGGAATCGGCCCAGCTGCCGCTGACACCGTCGATGAGCGTGAACGCTTTCCGCGGGCGCGGGGTGGTGTTCTGCCAGGCTGTGCTGGAACCGGGCAAAATGTACTGCCGCGAATATCTGATGGAGGATCCCCAGATGACCGAGGCAGTGCTGAATTATCTGGAGGAGGGCAAAACCGGCGACCGGGTGCGCAGCCAAAAATATACGGTGGATTTTATTGATTATTGCCTGCGGTTGTTGTAAGATTAGTAAAAGTGCAAAAAAGGAGACAAGCCATGGCACATACAGAGACTATGCTGGAAAGCAAGGAGATATTCAATGGCCGGGTCATCCGCGTGACGGTGGATAAGGTGCAGCTGGAGGACGGCACCACCAGCACCCGAGAGATCGTCCATCACCACGGCGGGGCGTGCATCCTGCCGGTGGATGCAGATGGAAACGTGACGATGGTGCGCCAGTTCCGCTACGCCTTTGGCGAGGAAATCTGGGAACTGCCCGCCGGCAAACTGGAAGCGGGCGAGGACCCCTTTGAGGCCGCCAAGCGCGAACTGAGTGAGGAGTGCGGCCTGACGGCGGACAACTTCATCGACCTGGGCGTCGTCTACGCCACTGTGGGCTATGACAGCGAAAAAATCTACCTGTGGGCTGCCACCGGCCTGCACGAGGTCAAGCAGCACCTGGACGCCGGGGAGTTCTTGGATGTGGTGAAGATGCCGTTTGACAAGGCCCTGGGCCTGGTGATGGACGGTACCATCAAGGACAGCAAGACCCAGGTTGCCCTGCTGAAATACGCGCAGCTGCGCGATAAAGCGTAAATGGACGTTGAAATACTGGACAACGGCACCCGCGTACTGACCGCGCCGGGAGCCATGTTTGGCACCGACGCGCTGCTGCTGGGGCGGTTTGCCCAGCCCCGGCGGGACGAGCGGGCGCTGGACCTGTGCAGCGGGTGCGGCATTGTGGCGCTGCTGTGGCACGATGCCGGGCACCGGGGACCATGCACGGCGCTGGAATTTGACCCGGCGGCAAGCGCACTCTGCGGCCAGGCGGCTGCGGAGAACGGCGCTGAACATATCACGCCGGTCTGCGCGGATTTACGGCAGTTCTGCACGGCAGGGCCGGAACAGGGGCAGTATGATTTTGCAGCCTGCAACCCGCCCTACTTTGCGGCGGGGCCGCGCAGCCCCGACAAGCGCCGCGCCGAGGCCCGCCACACCGACAGCTGCACGACGGCAGACGCCGTGGACTGCGCCCGCCGCGCCCTGCGGGACGGGGGACGGTTCCTGCTGTGCCAGCGGCCCGAGCAGCTGGCCGAGGTATTGAGCACCCTGCGTGCTGCGCGGCTGGAACCCAAGCGGCTGGCCTTTGTGAAGAACCGCCCCGACGCCGCGCCCTGGCTGTTTTTGGTCGAGGCGCAGAAGGGCCGCAAGACCGGATTGCGCGTGGAGCCGGATGTGCTGATAACGAGCGGTGCGGCGATGTATGGGCCGCGAGAATAACACTAAAAAATTACAAAACTAGGAGAACACCGTCATGGGACTTTTTCATCAGAATTTTGACAAACCGGGGCCGGGCGTTTCGCCCGATGCACCGCGAAAAAAGGGCGCTGCCCGCTTCTTTGAGATTCTGGGCCGCGACTTTTCCACCATATGGATGGCGGGTCTGCTGGCGCTTATCAGCAGCCTGCCCTTCGCGCTGCTGCTGTGGCTCGCCGTGTCCACCCACTCCCTGATCCCGCTGCTGGCGGCGGGCATTCTGGGCGGCATGATCGCCGCACCGCAGATCGTCGGCCTGAACGACACGATTCTGCGCAGCCTGCGCGATGAGCCGGGCTTCTGGTGGGCGACCTACCGCCGCGCCTGGAAGCGCAACGTCAAGGCGTCGCTGCTGCCGGGCGCTGTCTGCGGGCTGCTGCTGGCGATGGAAATTTTCACGGCGTTCCACCTGGATACCTCCCAGAGCGTTGTGCCTGCGGTGGCCGTGCTGGTGGCGCTGATTCTGCTGGCGGGCATTGCACAGTACATCTATGCCCAGGTGGCGCTGGTCGAGGTCAGCTTTGGCGGCCTGCTGAAAAACGCGCTGATGCTGTTTTTGGGCTACCTGCCCCGCAGTGCGCTGGGTGTTCTGTGGCAGGGCATTTACTGGGCAGCGGTGGCGCTGTTCTGGCCTGTCAGCAGCTTTGCGGTGATCCTGTGCAGCCTGTGGCTGCCCTGCCTTTTGAACTTGATGGCGATTTACCCCGCGCTGGACAAGAGCTTTGATTTGGAGAAAACCATCAAGGCCATGCGGGATGCACAGCTGAACAGCGAGAATGAGGACAAATAAAAATTGCAAGGGGAACGCGGGGACGCGTTCCCCTTGCTTGTTTGTAGGGGCGGTTATGAGAAGGCTGGGGTCCGGGTGTGCCCGGCCCCTACATGGACGGCGGGCGGCGAAAGCAGCGGGAACATCTTGCACCTTCTTTATAAAAAGGGTATAATGACATAATAGGCTTATTATGCGGAAAAGGAGGCGACAGCGTGAAAATTCTGCTGGTACACTGCCATTACCGGCTGCCCGGCGGCGAGGATGCCGTTTTTGCGGCGGAGCGGGAATTGCTGGAACGCCACGGCCATACCGTGCTGGTGTATGAGCGCAGCAACGAGGAAGCCGCCCACGGCGCGGCCAAGGCGCTGCTGCCGCTGCACGCCGTCTGGAACCGTCGCGCTGCCCGCGAGGTGAAAGACCTGATAAAACGCGAGGGCGTCGAGGCCGTGCATATCCACAACACTCTCTTGCTGCTCAGCCCCGCTGTGGTGCGGGCCGCCAAAAGCTGCGGCGTGCCGGTGGTGCAGACGCTGCACAATTTTCGCCTGTTCTGCCCCAACGGGATTTTACTGCGGGACGGCCAGGTCTGTGAGGAGTGCCCCCACCACGGCCTGCACTGCGCTTTGAAGCACAGCTGCTACCGGGGCAGCAAGGCGCAGACGCTGGTGGTTGTGGCAGCCTACTGGCTGCACCGGGTCCTGGGGACCTGGCGCGGCGTGACGATGGCTGCCCCCACCGAGTTCGACCGCGAAAAGCTGCTGGAATTCAACAAAATCTACCCGATGTTCGACGCAAACCGCCTGGTCGTCAAGCCGAACCCGGTCTGCGTGCCGAACGACCCGGTGACGCCCTGGGACGAGCGCAAACGGCAGTTTGTGTTTGCCGGGCGGCTGGAAGAATTGAAGGGCATCCGCACCGTTATCGAAGCGTGGCGTATCCTCGATAAAAACGCGCCGGAACTGCTGGTGGCGGGCGACGGCCCGCTGGCCGACTGGGCGAAAGCGCAGAAGCTGCCGAAGGTGCGTTTTCTGGGCCAGCTGCCCCGGGACGAGCTGCACCGCATCATCGGCGAGAGCCGCGCTGTGGTGGGTGCCAGCTTGTGCTATGAGAGCTTTGCCCTGGTGCCCGCCGAGGCCCACGCCCTGGGTACGCCGGTGCTGGCGAGCGGCATCGGCAATATGGGGGCGTCGGTGCGGCCCGGGTTTGACGGCCTGTGTTTTGCGCCGGGGGATGCCACTGCGCTGGCCGGGGCCGTGCGGGCCATGAGTGCCATGCAGTTTGACTGCGCGGCCATCGCCGCCGCCACCCGCCGCCGCTTTGGCGAGGAAGAAAATTACAAGACGTTGATGAGATTGTACGGCCGCAGCGCCGCCGAGGAATGACATGAACCAGTTTTACCGCGCCCTGCATATGCCGCCAAAACGGCTGCTGCGCAAAGTGATGGGCGAAAAAGAAGTGTATACGATTGCAGTGCGCCCCCGCCCCACGGCCGAGGGCACCGAGCCGCTGCCCGCCCTGGGCGCCGGCCCCTACACGATGCTGCCCGGCC
Organism: Gemmiger sp.; assembly: GCF_057431175.1. Taxonomy (NCBI): domain Bacteria; kingdom Bacillati; phylum Bacillota; class Clostridia; order Eubacteriales; family Oscillospiraceae; genus Gemmiger; species Gemmiger sp. The sequence continues at coordinate 116,502 of NZ_DBMDDV010000002.1, forward strand.
GCGAGGGCTGGTGGTTCGCCGACCCGCTGCTCTGCCACCGGGGCGGCAAGCGCTGGCTGTTTGCCGAGGCGATGGACCTTTCCACCGGCAAGGGCCGGCTGGAAGTGTGCGAACTGCACGACGACGGCAGCATTGACGGCTGGCGTGTGGCACTGGAGGAGGATTTTCACCTTTCCTTCCCGATGGTGTTTGACTGGAACGGCGAGGTCTGGATGATTCCCGAGACCGGGCACGACCACAGCCTGCGGCTTTACCGCTGCCGGGTGTTCCCTACAAAATGGGAACTGGTCCAGCGGTTTGCCACCGATGAGGAACTGTGCGACGCGATTTTGGTGGATCGTCGAGCCGAGGCACTGACGATTTTGTGCAGCGAGACAAAGCCCGACAACCAGCTGTATGTGCGCTACCGCCGCTACACGCTGTGCCATGCCGTGCAGGAGACTGCCGCCCTGCCGTTGGCTGAGGCAGACACCCTGCCCGCTGCCGCGCCCGCAGGCCCCTTTGAACTTTTGCCCGACGAGACGTACAATTTGCAGCACCGAGATTTTGATTTTGTCAGCCGCAATGCAGGGCCGCTGTTTGTGCTGGGTGAGCAGGTCATCCACCCCACGCAGGTCAGCACCAGCGTGGACTACGGCGTTTACCTGCAATTTCTCGCGCGGCGCGGCAGCTCTGAGGTGCCGCTCTGCGCGGCGACGCCCCAGAATGTGGAGATCACCGGACTGAACGCGGCGGATGTCATCGGCGTACACACCTATTGCCGGGATGATGTGCTGGAAGTCATCGATGCGCGGTATCTGACGCGCATCCCCAAGCCCGCAAAGCCGGAGGCAGAAGCGTAAATGAAAACCATTGTCATACCGCAGTTTTACCGCGGCCCCTCCGGCCAGAAAGGGCTGTACAACCGACAGGAGGTTGGCCTGGCCCGGGCGTTTGCCGCGCTGGGCTGCCGCGCCGTGGTGCTCTACCCCGAACCGGGTGCAAAAGCGCCCAAGGTGGAGACACCCGAGCCGAACGTGAAAATCTGCTACCTGCCCGCCGTGGCTTTCGGCACCCAGGCATTATACAAAAGCTGGCAGATCTTGCTGGACGAACAGGCCGATGCCGTACACGTCATGGGGGATAACTCCCTGGGCGTACCGGGGCTGTACCGCTTTTGCGAGAAGCACGGCATCGTGTTTTACAGCCAGCTGGGGGCGTTGAAAAGTACCTCCAACCACGCTATTGTGCGCGGGGTGATGGACCTGCTGCTGCACCGAAATTTAACGGTGTACCGCAAGACGCCCACCTATGCCAAGACCCCGGCTGTGGCCGCCGAACTGGAAAGCCTGGGCGTGCCCTGCCGCGGGCTGATGCCGGTGGGGCTGGACACGGCCATCATCCCGACGATACCGGGCAGCAAGGCCATGATACGCCGGGAGCTGAACATCAACGAGCAGGTCAAGGTGCTGGCCTTTGTGGGGCGGCTGGACGCCTACAAGCAGCCGCTCGACCTGGTACCGCTGCTGCAGGCCGCGCCCGACTGGTACGCAGTCATTATTGGGCAGGGGGCGCAGAGCGATGAGCTGGCCCGCCGCTTGACCGAGGCCGGGTTGATGGGCCGCTGCCGCCTGATCCCCCAGCTGCCCAACGCGCAGGTGCATATTTATTATCATGCCTGCAACGCTTTTGTGAACCTGAACGAAAACGAGATTTTCGGTATGAGCCTGTTGGAGGCTATGTACGCGGGCTGCCCGCCGGTGGCCCGCCATGCGCCGGGACCGGATTTAATTATTGAAAACGGCATCAGCGGGTATCTGTGTGATACTGTCGCTGAGATGGCCGCCGCGCTGGACAAGACAACAGACGCCATGGGCCATGCGGCGCAGAACCGCGTGAACGAACACTTTTTGTGGCAGAACAGCGCCGAACTGGCCCTGACCCTGCTGCCGAAAAAGGGGAAGACCAATGGATAACGACAACATTCTGCTGCAAAAGGCCGCCGACATTTACCGCAGTCTGCGGTTCAAGATGAAGTACCGCGGCGTGGATATCTTACCCGCCGGGGCCGGCAACGACCTGGCGCGGGAACTGCTGGAAAGCGGCCAGCCGTTTTTGTTTGGCCGCTGCGGCGCGACCGAAATGCGCACCGTGGCCGACTATTTGCAGAACGACGGCAAAAATTTTGACGACCGCACGCGGGAGGATATCCGCAATTTGTCTGGCGTGTTCCCCACGGATGATGCGACGCTGGAAAAATTCTGCCGTCTCTACGTCAAATGCGCCCAGAATGCGGAGCTGCTGGCCCTGTGGAACGTGGGGGCCGAACGGGAGGTCATCCGCGGCTGCGATGCCACCCGCTTTACCGAACTGCGCGCACTGGAACCCTACTACCACGCCAAGCCGTGGAGCGCGGCACTGGCGGGCAAGCGGGTGTTGGTGGTGCATCCCTTCCGCAAGACGATTGTAGCGCAGTATGCCCGGCGGGCGCAGCTGTTCCCCGGCAAGAATGTCCTGCCGGAGTTTGCGTCACTGACCGTGGTGCAGGCCGTGCAGGGCCTGGGCGGGCAGGACACCGGCTATGCCAGCTGGTTTGACGCCCTGGCCGCCATGGAGCGCGAGATGGACGCCGCCGACTACGATGTGGCCATCGTCGGCGCGGGAGCCTACGGCCTGCCGCTGGCGGCCCACGCCCGGGACACCGGCCACGCCGCCATCCAAATGAGCGGTGCCACGCAGCTTTTGTTTGGCATCAAGGGCAAACGGTGGGACAGCCACCCCGTCATTGGCAAGCTGTACAACGATGCCTGGGTGCGCCCCGACGAGACGGAGGGCATCACCCATAAAGAAAAGGTCGAGGGCGGGAGCTACTGGTAATCGGAGAACTTTATGCGTATCTTAATGATCAGCAACCACCTTGGGGTGCAGAGCGGGGTGCAGCGGTATGTGCAAAATCTGCTGCTGAACCTCGATACAACGAAATACCATATCGACTTGTTCGTGGGGCAGTGCCCGGCGGACCAGGCCAGCACCGCCCCCGCGCTGGAAGCGCACGGCGTGCATATCATTGCGGTGCCGGACAATAAAAAGGACCGCATCCGGGCACTGGCGGCGCACCTGCGCACCCACAAGGACTACGATATCATCCACTACCACACGGCCAGCAAGATCGGCGCACCGGTCTGCGGCATGATGCGGCTGCTCTGCCCCCGGGCCAAGATCGTGGTACACAGCCACATTGTCTACCCGCCGCTGACGCTGACCTGGAGGGCCGCCCACGGCGTCTACCAGCTGTTTGCGGATTATTTCCTCGGCTGCGGCGTGGCGGCAGGGCGATTTGTGTTTGGCGACCATATCGACGAAAAACCAAACTTTTCCGTGGCCTGCAACGCCGTGGATGCCGGGCGGTTCCACCCGGACGCCGCCGCGCGGGCTGCCACGCGGGCCAACTACGGCATTGCCGACACCGACCGCCTGGCCGGGTTTGTGGGGCGGCTGAACCACCAAAAAAACCCGCTGTTTTTGATGGAGGTTTTTGCAGCTATGGCCGCGCAGGATGTGCGGTGGAAACTGCTGCTTGTCGGCACCGGCGAGAAAGAGCCGGAAATGCGTGCCGCCGCTGAGGCCCACGGTCTGGCCGACCGCGTGATTTTTGCGGGCGTGCAGAGCGATGTGCCCGCTTTTATGAACGCTTTTGACCTGTTTTTGCTGCCCAGCAATTTTGAGGGCAGCCCGGTCACGCTGGTAGAGGCCCAGGGCTGCGGCGTGCCGTGTCTGGCATCGACCAATGTGCCCGACGATGGCTCGGTGACGGAGCTGGTGCATTTTCTGCCGCTGGCCGCCCCCCTGACCGAGTGGGCGGCCAAGGCCGATGAAATTGCCGTGGGCGGCGACCACGCCGACCACTGGCAGACCCTTGCCGCCGCCGGGTATGAGCTAAAGACCGCTGCCCGCCGCATGGAGCAGCTGTACGACAAGCTGGGAGGCCGAGCATGATTTACGCGGAGCTGGCCGGGGGCCTGGGCAATCAGATGTTCATTTATGCCTTTGCGCGGGCGCTGGGCCTGCGCTGCGGCGAGGGTGTGACCCTGCTGGACCGGCAGGACTGGCGCGACGGTGCGCCCGCCCACACGGTCTGCGCGCTGGGGGCACTGAACATCAGCCCCGAGGTAGAAATTCTGGCCGATTCCGGCTTTGCCAAGGCGCATCTGCCCCGGCAGAACGCCGCCAAGGCGCTGATGATCAAATACGAGCAGCGCCGCGGCCTGCTGGCCCGGGATTGGCACGGCTTTGAGGCCGCCGCCGCACCGCTGCTGAACGCGCTGGGCCTGCACTTTGCCACCGACGGCTACACGCCGGCGCGGCGGGGAAAAAGTAAAGATTTCCTCGCGTGGGGGTATTTCCAGAGTGAGAAATATTTTGACGATTTTGCTGATGTTGTAAAAACCGAGCTGCGAAGCAAAGCAGTCCCGGCGGGGGAGTGCGCCGACAGGATACGTGCCGCGGCCTGGCCGGTCTGCGTACATCTGCGGCGCGGCGACTATCAGAAGCCGGAGAACGCCATCTTGCAGGTCTGCACGCCCGCGTATTACGCCCGGGCAGCGGCGCAGGTGAAAGCGGCCCGCCCCGAGGCGGAGCTGTTCGTGTTCTCGGACGATATCGCCTGGGCGCAGGAGCATCTGGACACGGCGGGGCTGCCCGCAGTGTTTATGCCCCAGGGCGCGGCGGTGGACGACCTGGCGCTGATGCAGCTCTGCCATGGGTTTGTGGTGAGCAACTCCACATACAGCTGGTGGGCGCAATACCTGGCTGAGGCCCCGGATAAGCAGGTCTGGGCCCCGGACAGGTGGTACGCGCACACGAAGGATAGTGCGCTGTATCTGGATGGGTGGAAGCTTATAAAGGCTTCCCCCTTGGGGGAAGCTGGCCGCGAAGCGGACTGATGAGGGGCGCGTGAACCGCATTTGGCCGCTGTTGGGACAGTGCTGCGCGGGCCGATGTGAGCATCGGCCCCTACAACAAGGCAAGGGGGCTGCCGGGGCAAGGCTGCCCCTCATCCGGCCCTGCGGGGCCACCTTCCCCCGACGGGGGAAGGCATAGAGAAGGAGAATGTTATGCCGCGATTTTCTATTATTGTACCGGTGTATAATGTGCAGAATTACCTCGCGGCGTGTGTCAAGAGCGTGGCGGAGCAGGCGGGGGAGCGCGATTGGGAGTGCATCCTTGTGGACGATGGATCCACCGATATGAGCGGGACAATGTGCGACGCGTTCGCCGCCGAGATCCCCGGCATACAGGTCGTCCACCGGGAAAACGGCGGCCTGGCCGCTGCCCGCAACACCGGACTAAAGCACGCCCAGGGCGAGTGGGTGCTGTTTTTGGACAGCGACGACGCCATGGCCCCCGGGCTGCTGGCGGCGCTGCGCACCGAGCTGGCCGCCCACCCGGAGTACGATTGGTTCATCGGCAAGCATCTGGAATGGCAGCTCGACGACAGCCTGACCGAACACGCGGGGCTGCATCTGGTGCCCGGGTTGTTTGACAGCAGCGACTACGCCGCCCGATTGAAAGCGCTGTACGGCGCGGGGCACTGGTCGGTGTGGAAATACTGCATCCGGCGGTCGTTTTTGACCGAAAGCGGCGTGAAATTTTTGCCCGACTGCGTCTGGGCCGAGGACTGGCCTTTTGATTTGGAATTGCTGACAAAGTGCGAACGGCTGTACTTTTTGGATGTGGTGTTCACCCACTACCGCGTGGGGCGGCAGGGCAGCCTGCTGACTGACGCGAAAAACCTGCCCAAGCGGTTCAAGGGGCTGGCGGCGGCCCAGAGGCGGCTGGCGAAGCTTTCGGCCAGCGGCGCGGTGGATGCCGCGACCTATGCCGCCATGGAGAACGCGGCGGCCGATGTGTTCTGGCCGCAGGCCCGCACAGCGGCGGTGAAGGATGCCGCCATCCGCAAGGCTTGCCTGCCCTACATCCAGCAGCTGCGGCCATTGTATGCCTGCGGCACCGAGGTAAAGACCCGCCGGGATTGGCGGGTGTTCCAAAAGCTGATGCAGACCTTCGGGCCGAAATTTACCCTGTGGGCGGCGAGCCGCCGCTAAAGGCTTCCCCCAAGGGGCTGCGCCCGCAGGCGCGTGTCGAAGCGTAACCGCCGTAGGCGGCTCTTGACGCGGAGACTGAAGCTGTCGCCGTAGGCGACTGATGAGGGCTAACCTCGCCATCACCGCCCATTAACGGCTTACAACTCATACTCTCCCCTCATCCGGCCCTCCGGGCCACCTTCCCCCTCGGGGGAAGGCTTTTGTGAAAGGAACTGCCTTGCGTACCAAACGTACCTTATTAAATATGGCTTACGCCCTTGGCTCCAGCCTGCTGCTGTTGCTGCTGGGGCTGGTCACACGGCGGCTGCTGGTCGATAACTTCGGCCCGCAGATCACCACGGCGTCCCAGGTCGTCAGCCAGCTGTTCAACTTTTTCTCAATCGCAGAGTTCGGCGTCGGCAGCGTTATCAGCTACCGGCTGTATGAGCAGATCGCCGCGAAAAATGAGGAAAAAATCAGCAAGTACATGTCGATGTACAAATGGGCGTATCGCGTCGTCGGCATGGTCATTGCGGGGCTGGCACTCATCGGCGCGGCTGTGCTGCGGTGGATCATGCCCGATGTGCCCGCCGCCACGGCCTACACCGTGTACGGGCTGAACGTGGTTTCGACGCTGTGCAGCTACTTTTTGATAACCCGCCGCCTGATGTACACCTGCACCCAGCAGGGCTACCGCTGCACCCAGATTGACTTTTGCTGCAACGTGGCGACAAGTCTGGCAAAAATTGCCGTCTCGCTGTGGCTCCCGAACTATGTGCTGTATTTCAGCGTGACGATCTTCTTTAACGTCATGGCAAACCTGATCATTGCGCGGCGGTTCAAAAAGGACTTCCCCTATGTGCATGACGTAAAAGTCACGGTCAACGACTTTAAAAAGCTGGGTATTTTCCACGATTTGCGGTATTTTTTGGTACACCGTCTCTCCAACACGATCTACGGCTCGTCGGATACCATCGTGACGTCCCGCATGGGCGGCTCGACCCAGACGACGTTTTTGGGCAACTACAATACCATTTCCACCTCCGCCACCGACCTGGGCAACAAGGTCATGGACAGCTTTGCGGCGGCCATCGGCAACATTGTCTACGACAAATCCGCCGCCGCCAACGACCACGACAAGCAGGTGTTCTGGGGCATGGATCTGTTCAGCTACCTGTTCGGCAGCTTTGTGGCGACCGCGTATTTCTGCCTGTTTCAGCCGTTTATGGGCGCGTGGATGGGCGAAAAATGGCTGCTGCCCCTGAGCTTTGTGCTGGTGTTCTGCCTGAATGAGTATGTCGGCTGGAACCACCGGATGCTGGGGTCCTACCGCGCGGTGCTTGGCCATTTTGAGGAGGATCAGTGGTTCATGGTGGCGTCGGCCACGGTGAACCTGGCGCTGAGCTTTATTCTGTTCCCGCTGTATGATATCACCGGCGCACTGATCGCCACGGTGGTGGCCCACTGCATCATGTGGGCCGGGCGTATCCAGGTCGTGTTCCGCCAGTATATGTGCGGCGGGCTGGGGCATTACCTGGCCGTGCAGGCGCTGCATCTGGTCACGCTGGCAGCCTGCATGGGCGGCAGCTACGCGCTGTGCGCCAGAATGCCCGGCGGCTGGCTGGGCCTGGCGCCCCGGGTGCTGGTGGTGCTGGTGGTGCCCAACCTGCTGAACCTGGCCGTCTACGGCTGGGGCAAAGACGCCGCCTACCTGCGCCAGTACGGCGCGAAGGTGCTGCGCAAGCTGAAACGAAAGGGGGATGCCGCATGACAAAAATCGGGATGCTGTACATCTGTACCGGCAAGTACACGGTGTTCTGGCCGGAGTTTTACCGCAGCTTTGAGGAAAAGTTCCTGCCCGGGTGCGAGAAGGAATACTTTGTCTTTACGGATGCCCCCGCCATTGAGTATGAGGACGCGCCCCGCGTACACCGCATTTACCAGGAGGCCTACCCCTGGCCGTACAGCACACTGAAGCGGTTCTCCATCTTTCTGACGCAGGAGGACGCGCTGCGGGGGATGGATTATCTCTTTTTCTTTAATGCGAATCTTACCTGCAAAAAGACCGTTACAGCGGAGGAATTTTTGCCCCGGCCCGAGAAGGGCGAAAATCTGCTGCTCGTGCAGCAGCCGGGCTTCTGGAACAAAAAGCCGCCGTTTTATACCTACGACCGCAACCCCAAGAGCACGGCCTACATCCCCTACAACTGCGGGAAGGACTACGTCTCCGGCGGGCTGAACGGCGGCACGGCGGCGGCGTTTCTGGTGCTGTGCCATGAGCTGGAACGCCGCACCGAGCAAGACTTGCAGAACGGTGTGATCGCCCTGTGGCATGACGAAAGCCAGCTGAACCGCTACGCGGCTGAGCGCAGCGATTACCGCCTGCTGACCCCGGCCTACTGGTATCCCGAGGGCTGGGATATGCCGTTTGAGGAAAAGATATCGGTGCGGGACAAGGCCCGCTACTTTGATGTGGCGGCGGTGAAAAACAAAGAAACGAAGCAGCGCGGATTTCTGGCACGAAAATGGGGCGCTTTCTGCGAAAATTACCTGCCCTGCTGGTACTGCCTGCGGGATACCCTGCTGCACAAAACGCTGGGGGCCGGCCGATGACGGCGCAGAGTGCGCGGCTGCGCCGGTGCGGTGCGGCCCTGCTCTGCCTGGTGTGTGCGGCGGTCATGGTGCGCAGCGCCTTTGTGGGGTTGGAAATCGACGAAGAGTACGCGCTGTCGCTGGGGTTCCGGCTCGTCAGCGGGGACAGGCTGTTCTACTCGATGTGGGAGCCGCACCAGCTTTCCAGCCTGCCGTCGGCGGCGCTGCTGGCAGCGTTTATGGCTGTGACCGGCGGCACGACCGGCGTGCTGCTGTTTTTCCGGCTTGTGGTGCTGGTGTGCAAGGCCGCGATGAGCTATGCGTTTTACCGGGAGTTCCGCCGGGATCTAGGCGGGCGCGGGGCGCTGCTGGCGGCGCTGGTGCTGTTTGCCTTTGTGCCCAAGTGGTTTTTGGGGCCGGATTACACCGGCCAGCAGTTCCATTGGACTGTGGCGGCGTTTTTGTGCCTGCACCATTATGTGAGCCGCGGGTTTCAAAAACCGTGGCTCGTGGCGGTGGGAGCGGTCTGCGCCTGCTTCGGCTATCTGGCGTTCCCCCAGAGTATTGCGGCGTTCGCGGTGCTGTGGGTGGGGCTGTTTGTGCTGGGGCGGCGCGGCGGCGAGCGCTGCCGCTGGGGCATTCCCCGCGGCGTCTGGCTGCTGACCGGCAGCTGTGCCGGGTGCGGCGCGGCGTTTTTGCTCTACGCGCTGTGGGGCGTTGGGTTTGACCCGGCGCTGCTGGCGGCGCGTTTGCAGCTGATTTTACACGACCCGCAGTATGATTTTACCACCGGTGCGCGGCTGGCGGCGCTGGCCGCCCAGGCGTGGAGCGTGGCAAAATCGCTGGTGTGGCCGTTGGCGGCAGCGGCACTCGTCTGTGCTTTGATGTGGGCGCTCCGTTTGCGGGGCGCCGGGGACGCCGCCCTCTATGACAAAGGGGATGCTTTGTGCCGGGTGCTGAGCCTGTGGGCGGCACTGACGGCGTTGCAATGTCTGGTGCGTGCGGTGGCGGACCGCAGCCTTGACGAACGACAGTTTGTGCCGGTGCTGGTGCTGGCGGGCGCGGCAGCGTTCCGGAAAGGCCGCGGCACGCCGGGCAGCGCGGCGCTGTTCTGGCTGGGTTACCTGCCCGGGTTGGCGGCCTACGCAATGATCCTGCGCTCGACGCTGCTGGGCCTGGCCCCGACCTTTATGTACCTGATGTGGCCCGCTGTCTGCGGTGCGCTGGCAATGCTGAACGCGAGAGACAAGTGCGGCGCGGCCCGCCGTGCGCAGGGGGCTATTTGTCTGGCGGCGGCACTGGCGTTTTTGCTGGTCTGCCGCATCTGGTGCGTGGAGGTGACCGGCTGGAAGCCCGCCAGCGTGGCCGACACGCCGCTGGTGCGCATTGAGAGCGGCCCCGCAAAGGGCATTTGCGCCGACGAGAAGGCCGCCGATATGCAGGAATGCCTGGTCGAGGCGCTGGAACCCTACGCCGGGCAGGCCGTATTGCAGGCCATCGGCGAGCAGCACGGCCTGGGCTTTTTGATGGCGGACGGCACGCTGACCGTGGCGCAGGCGTCAGTCATTTCCGGCACCGACAGTGACCCACGGTTTGAACAGTATTACACCGAACTGCCCGATAAACAGCCCGACGTCATTTTGTACGATGACGCCGAGGTGCGGGATATGACGGAGTTCCACGAGTGGATCGAAACGAATTTTACCATCACACAGCGCTATACCGTGCAGCATGGCACCGCGAGTTTGCAGGTGCTGGTCTGCGGGTGATGGGTTGTAGTTGTGCCCGGTGTGATGTATAATAATGCAGAGCGGCATGCCCGCCCCGATAATGATGCAAAGGAGCAGAACATGGAAAAACTGCTGGTATTTATCCCTGCCTACAACTGCGAAAAGCAGGTCACGCGTGTGCTTTCCCAGCTGTTGGATAAGCGCATTGCCCCCTGGGTGGGGGAGTGCATCGTGGTGAACAACCGCGCCACCGACGGCACCGAGAGCGCCGTGAAGGACTGGATGGCCCGCCACCCTGACGCCCCGGTGCGTTTGCTGCGCAACGACCAAAACTACGGCTTGGGCGGCAGCCATAAGGTGGCCTTCGGCTATGCGGCGGCCCATGGGTATGAGCATCTGGTGGTGCTGCACGGCGACGACCAGGGGGCCATTGTGGACCTGCTCCCGATTCTGGAAGATGGCACATACAAAAACTACGACTGCTGCCTCGGCTCCCGCTTTATGAAGGGCAGCAAGATCGGCGGGTACAGCGCCTTGCGCGTCGTGGGCAACCACGGCTTCAACTGGCTGTTCAGTGTAGTGGCCCGCAAGAAAATTACCGATCTGGGTAGCGGGCTGAACCTGTACGCAGTCGAGCCGCTGAAAACCGAGTACTACAAAAAGTTCCCAGATACGCTGTATTTTAACGACTGCATGATCCTGGCGCTCTGCCAGATGAAACAGCGGGTGCTGTTCTTCCCCATCAGCTGGCGCGAGGAGGATCAGGTCAGCAACAACAAGCTGACCAGCTTCGGCGTCAGCCTGCTCAAGCTCTGCGGTAAGTATCTGGCCGGGCCGAAGGCGTTTGTAGAGCGCGAGTGGCGCGACAACATCATTGAGAATTACAGCTACGAGGTCGTAGCGTCCAACCTGTAAGGAGGGTCATAAGTATGAAAGTTCTGGTAACGGGTGCAGCCGGTTTTATCGGCGGCCAGCTGTGGCATACGCTGTGGAAGCGCGGGGACGAGGTCGTCGGCATCGACAACTTCTCCTACGGCAGCATGGACAATCTGAAGTTCGACGACCATGATTTCGGCGGTGAAGTGCGGAAAATGGACATCCGCGACAAGGCCGGGATGTTGGCCCTGTTTGAGGCGGAGAAATTCGATGTTGTGTACAATATTGCGGGCATTGCGCCGCTGCCAGACTGCCAGAGCGACCCGGTGCAGGCCATCGAGGTCAACACCCTGGGCCTGGTCAATCTGCTGGAAGCAGGCCGCCGCACCGGCATCAGGCAGCTGGTGCAGGCGTCCACCAACGCCATGTACGAGAATGAGACGGAGTTCCCGACGGTGGAGAGTAAATTCAACCCGCCGACGCTGATCTACCCCAACACGAAGTACTGCGGCGAGCGCTTTGCCCAGAGCTTTGCCGATACCTACGGCATGACCGTGACCTGCCTGCGCTTTGCCAACGTCTACGGCCCACACATCGACTGCCTGCGCAAGCAGCCGCCGTTTGTGGGCTACATGATCCGCGAGCTGTACTATGACCGCACGCCGGAGTTCCACTCCGACGGCAACCAGCGCCGGGATTATATTTATGTGGATGACCTGATCGCGCTGGCGCTGCGCGTGGTGGAGCGCCCCCAGAAGGGCTTTGACGCGGTGAATGTGTCCAGCAACCAGAGCTACTCGGTGCGGGAACTGTACGCCATTGCCAACAAGCTGATGGGCAAGAACATCGAGGCCAAATACTGCCCCAGCAGCCATTACTGGGCCAAGTACCCCGAGCTGTACGGTGGGGCTTACGGCATCAAACCGGAGATTCTGGATCACGAGGTCAACAAGTTCAGCCAGTGCGACAACACCCACGCCCGCGAAGCCTACGGCTGGGAGCCGAAGGTGGATATTGAGACCGGCTTGAGCCGGGTCGTTGAGGCCGAGACGAAGATGCTGGCGGAAAAAGATAAGAGATAATAGATAAAAGAGAATAAAAAATGTGGAGTTTTGACCTGAAGGTCAAAACAAAATTGTAGGGGCGGATTCCATATCCGCCCGCGGCGTTGCCCAAAGCAGAACGGGCGCATATGGAATCCGCCCCTATGGTCGTAGAGAAATTTTGAAGCGATGCGCCGGCACCGCGAACCACCATTTTTATTATCTATTATCTTTTATCTAAAAAGGAGCTTCTTATGAGCAAGCTGCATTTGATTTTACCCATGGCCGGGCGGGGAAGCCGATTTTTTGAAAATGGGTTCGTCTGCCCGAAACCGCTGATTGAAATTGGCGGCAAGCCGTTCTTTTACTGGGCGACGCGAAGCGTGGAAAAATATGTGGACTGCGCCGATATCACCTTTGTTGTGCTGGAAGAACACATCCGAGACTTTGGCATCGACGCCAAAATTAAACAGTATTGGCCCGAGGCACGCATCATTGCCCTGCCAGAAGTGACTGAGGGTGCGGCGATCACGGCGCTGAAGGGCTGCGAGGGGCTGCCCGACGGTGAGCCGATCCTGTTCAATGACTGCGACCACCTGTTTATCTGCAGCGCGTTCAATGCGTTCTGCGAAAAGGGCGACTTTGCCGACGGCCCGGCGGGGGCGCTGCTGACGTTTGAGAGCGATTCCCCGGCATACAGCTACTTGCAGTACGGCGCGGACGGCAATGTCTGCCACACGGTGGAAAAGCAGGTCGTCAGCCACGACGCGATTTGTGGAGCGTACTATTTCAAAGACAAAAAAACCTACGCCGACGCCTGCGCCGAGTACCTGAAAAACTGCGAATACAAGGAGTTTTTTGTCTCCGGCATCTACAATGTGCTGGCGGCGCAGGGCGCAAAAATCGCGGGCTTTGCCTGCGACCTGCACCTGCCTTTCGGCACGCCGGACGAGTACCGCACCGCCGAAGCGCCTGAAAATCGCGCCGGGTTTGACGAGCTTGTCTGACGCAAAGGAGTACGAATGAAGATACCTGCAAAAAAGCGGACGGCGCTGGAACTGTTGGCGGCGGTGCTGTGGTGCCTGGTGACGCTGGGAACGGACAGGCTGTTTTTTAAATATGACTGGAAAACGCCGGCATTTTTCGTCTACAAGGCGTTGTTTGTGCTGCTGGCGTTTTTGCTGGTCCACGGCGTTGTGACGCTGGTGCAGAAAGTGCGGGCGGGGAACAGCTTTGCCCGGCGCTGGCTGGCCTGGACGCTGCCGTACCTGGCCGTGAACTTGGTGGTGCTGCTCATCGTCTGGCCCGGTATCTGGGGCAACGACGACTTGGCGGTGCTGTCTCTGGCGCGGACGCTGCAGCCAAACTCCTGGCAACACTTTCTGACCAGCGGGGCGTTTATTCTTTCACTGATGTTCGTGCCGATGCCCGGCGGCGTGGTGTTGGTGCAGAATCTGCTTATTAGCGCCATTGTAGGCAGCTTTGCGGCTGCGGCGCAGGATCTGACCGAAAAGCGGCTGGGCCATGCCGTGAAGCCGGCGTGGTTCGCCATTGTCTACCTGCCGTTTCTGCTTCCGCCGGTCGTTATGCACACGCAGCAGCCCTTCCGCACCACATGGTCCGGCTGGACAGAGCTGTTCCTTGTGTTTATGCTGGTGGCAATGTACCTGCGGGGCACAAAGCTGAACAAGAAGGAACTGTGCGCCATCGTTGTGCTGGGCACGCTGGCGGTATCCTGGCGCAGCGAGTGCGTCTACTACCTGGCGGCCATCCCGGTATTGCTGCTGGTGATGTGCGCCCGGAAGCTGCTGCGCCCCACGGCGGTGGCGGCGGCCACCGTGCTGGTGTTTGCCGGGTATCTGGCCTGCTCACGCTACACAAGCACCCTGATGGGTGAGGCGTGGCAATATAAGATGATCGCGCTGTGCTACCAGACGGCGTCGCTGGTGCAGGATGCTGACCCGGTGGCGGATGCGGACGAGCTGGCCGCCATCGACCGAGTGTTTGATGTGACGTACTGCCGCGAAAATTCCAATATCCACGGCCCGGAAATGCGCACGAATATGACGCGCGAGACAGGCGTGACCGAGGAGGATTGGAGCGCCTGTCAGAAGGCATTTTTCAAGCTGGCGCTGAAATACCCCAAGAGCCTGCTACGCGAGCGGATGGGCGTGTTCTACAACACGCTGCGTCAGCGCAAGACCGGTATGTCGAACCAGAAGATCGTGTTTTCCTCGTCGTTCCTGCTGTACGATGCCGAGCCGACAAAAGCCGACCAAAAGGAGTTCTTTGCGGACAGCGTGGCGGTGCAGCCCTTGAATAAAGAACTGCGCAGGGCGTTTATCATCAAGGTGGCAAACGGCGACGGGATAATCGACTGGACCTGGTGGATGCTGCCGCCCTTTGTGCTGTTGTTTGCGGCAGTTATCGTGCTGCTGGTGCAGCGGAAGTGGATGCTGTTTTTCGCGGCGGGGACTTTCTTTGCGCGGATACCGCTGGTATTCCTGACCGCGCCGGATACCTACTTTTTGTACTATCTGACGCCGTTTATCGCCGGTTACGCCGTGGCGGCCGCCGGGGTGCTGTATGCGGTGATGAAACATAAAAGCAAAAGAGGACGTCTTTTATGATGAAAAGAAAGAAGCACACCCTGTGGCTGGAACTGGGCGGTGCGGTACTGTGGTGCCTGGTGACGCTGTTCACGGATAAGCTGTTTTTCTGGTATGATTGGCACAGCTGGCGCTTTTTTGCCTATAAGGCGCTGTTTATTCTGGCGGCGTTCGGGGTCATCCACGGCGTCGTGACGCTGGTGCAGAAGGTGCGCGAGAAGGACAGCTTTACGTTGCGATGGCTGCGGTGGACACTGCCGTATCTGGCGGTCACACTGCTGCTTCTGCTGGTGCTGTGGCCGGGCATCTGGGGCAACGACGATAAAACGATTCTGGATTACGCGCGCACGTTGGAGCCGTTTGCGTGGCATCACTTTTTGACGTCGGTGTGGTTTATCATTTCACTGATGTTTTTGCCGATGGTGGGCGGCATTGTGCTGATCCAGACGATACTCATTGCGGGAATCGTCGGGCTGTTTATCGCAGAGGCACAGACGCTGGCTGAACAGCGGCTGCAAAAGCCCCTGAAATCGGGCTGGTTTGTGTTGCTGTACCTGCCGTTCTTGCTGCCGCCGGTCGTAATGCACGATATGCAGCTGTTCCGCATGGTCTACTCAAACTGGGTGGAGCTGCTGGTGCTGTTTTTGCTGGTGCGGTGGTACCTGCGTAACACGGCAATCAAGCGCTGGGAGCTTGTACTTTTTGCGGTTCTGGGCGCGGTGGCTGCGGCATGGCGCAGCGAGGCTATTTACTATGCGGCGGCACTGCCGATACTGTTGCTGATTTTAATGCGTAAGGGGCTGCTGAAACCCATCGCGGCAGGGGCGGCCAGCGCGGTCATTGTGGTGGGTGCGCTGGCTTGCTCCCGCTATAATGCGAGCCTGATGGGAAATGATTTGCAGTACCAGACGTTGGCGCTGTGCAGCCAGGCGGCGGCACTGGTGCAGGATGCGGACCCGGTTTCCGATGTGGAAGAATTTGCCATGATCGACAACGTGTATTCCGTCCAGAAATGCCGGGAAAACAGCAACCTGCATAAGAGCGACCTCTTTGGAGCGGTCGTACAGCCGAACCTGACGGAGGAGGGCTGGAGCGCCTGCAAGAAAGGCATTGTGAAGCTGGCGCTTAAATATCCCAAATCGCTGCTGCGGGAGCGCCTGGGCATGTTCCGGGCGACGATGCAGGCGGACTACGGGGGTTCCCGCCAGAAGGATTTCTTTGGATTTGCTTATGTCTGCTACGATTTGGATGGCTATTACCTGACCAGCATTGAGCGTGCCGGAAAAATCGCCTACCAGAGTCCGCTGGCATTTCCTATCAACCAAGACCTGCGCAAGGCGGTTATTGGCACGATGGTGTATGACACCGAGACGCCGCTGGGCAAGCTGATTTCGACCACATGGTTCATGCTGCCGCCGCTGCTGCTTTTGTTTGTGGAGGCGCTGGTGCTGGCGGTACGAAAAAAGTGGTTCCTGTTCCTGGTGACAGGCACACTTTGCCTACGTGTTGTGCTGGTGTTTTTGACGGCACCGGACTCGTTCTTTATGTATTATCTGACGCCCTACATTGCAGGCTATGCAATCGCGGCGGCGGGCGTTGTCTATGAAGTGATGCGCCGGAAATTGAAAGTGGAAAGGAATCCTGGGTGATGAGGACACTGTATTTACTGCTGGCTTTGGCGCTGGTGCTGGTGGGCCATACCTTCCGCCTGCTGCGGTGGGAGCAGTTCATCCGCATTTATGAGCGGCCGATGCGTGGGCGGATGCTGCGCGGTATGGCGGGCGGCTATGCGCTGAACTTTGTGCTGCCGTTCCACCTGGGCGATGTGTTCCGCGCGGTGTTCACCGGGCGGAGGATGAAGAGCGGCATCGGGTTCAGCCTGGCTACCGTCATTATGGACCGTTTTCTGGATGTGTGGTTCGTGGCGCTGGGGTTCATCGGTTTCTGGGCTGCCGGGTTTGGCGGCGAGGTCGTACACCGCGCGGCGCGGTATTACTTGGTGTTCTCGCTGGTGCTGGCCGTGGGGCTGGTGCTGGTGGTGTTGCTGCGCGACTGGCTGAAAAAAATCTGTCTGGCGTTCTGCGGTATCTTCAACGATACGCTGAAATTGGATGGCATGATGTTCTTTTGGAGCCTCATCAACACCTTCAAGGACCTGGGCCGCGTCAAGATCGGGCGGCTTGTGGTGAACACACTGGTCATGTGGGCGGCGTACCTGGGTTCCTATGGGGCGCTGGCGGCGGCGCTGACGGCGGCGGGCCAGCCGATGCAGCTGGTGGATGTGTTTGACCTGCTGTTTGGCCGCAACGCGGCAGATTTGGCGGCGCTGCTGCCCGGCGGGATGCTGGGCGGTGCGGCCCCGATGGTGCGCGGCTTGTTGGTGCTGTGGTCGGTGCTGCCGCTGGTCATCATGTGGGCGGCGACGCTGCTGCCCGAAACGGTGCGCGGCGCAGTGAATCACGCTACCCAGGCGGCCCCGGTGGGGGAAAATTACTTAAATCTGCTGCCCCAGGCCGACGAGCACGACCGCGCGGCGTTTTTGAGCAAGTATTTCGGCCTGGAAAACAAGGATTATGTCAAGCGGTTCTTGCAGATGAACCGGGATATCACGATTTTGCAGGACTATTCGGCGGGATCCAACGCCACGACGATGCTCTGCATGGACAAGGAAACGACGTTCTACCGCAAATATGCCTTTGGCAAGGACGGTGACAAGCTGGCTGAGCAGCTGGATTGGCTGCGGTCGCAGCAGAGCCGACTGCCGCTATGTGATATCCTGCGCAGCGGCGAGGACGACGGTTATTGCTGGTATGACATGACATACAGCCCGCAGGCGGTGGGTATGTTCCGCTACCTGCACTCCAACCCCGTGGCGAACAGCCAGCGCATTTTGCGGGAAGTACTGGACACGCTGGAAGAAAAGCTCTACAAGCCCACGGCCTGCCCGGCAGATGCGGAAAAAATTGAGCGGTACATCGAAACAAAAGTGGACGGAAACCTGAAAAAGCTGCACGACGACCGCATCTTGCGGGAATTGATGGGCTATGACACGCTGCGCATCAACGGCACGACCTACCGCAACCTGAACCAGTTGGGGTGGATGTTCGACCATGAGCGACTGCGCAAGCTGTTTGCGGGGGACCCGGTGGGCACCATCCACGGCGATTTGACCATTGAAAACATCATCTGCCGCACTGACACGGACGGATGGTACCTCATCGACCCGAACACTGGCAACTTGCACGAAAGTCCGTTCCTGGATTATGGCAAACTGCTGCAAAGCCTGCACGGCAGCTATGAGTTCATGATGAAAACACCCCGGGTGACGGTGCAGGATGACCGCATCGACTTCCAGCTGACGCGGTCGGCGGCCTATGACGCGCTGCTGACGGCCATGCTGGACGACCTGAAAGCCCGCTACCCGCGGGAGCAGGTGGAGAGCATCCTGATGCACGAGGTTGTCCACTGGCTGCGGCTGATGCCCTACAAGCTGGCGAAGGACCGCAAACGCGCGCCGATGTTCTACGCCGGGCTGGTGATGGTGGCCAACGATGTGGCCGATTTTGTACAGGGAGAGGGAAAACTATGCTGATCTGTGTGGACCTGGACGGCACGCTGCTGGACACCGTACCCGCCAACGCGGCGTCCTACCGCGCGGCGCTGGAAGAGCTGGGCTTTACCGTGACCGATGAATACTACGCCGAGCGCTGCAACGGCGGGCACTACACGCGGTTTTTGCCGCCGCTGATGGGCGGTACACCCAGCACCGCCGATGTAGAGCGGGTACACGACCGCAAAAAGGCGCTGTACAGTGACTTTTTGGACGTGGTGCGGCCTAATACGGCGTTGATGGAGATACTGCGCACGATGCAGGCCGCCGGGCATGACCTGGCCTGTGTGACCACCGGAAGCAAGCAGAACGCCACCGAGGTGCTGGAGCATTTCGGTGTACGGGAACTGTTTGGGCTGATCGTGACCGGCGAGGACGTGGAAAAGCAGAAGCCCGACCCTGAAGGATATTGCAAGGCGATGGCACATTTCCGCGTGACACCTGCCGAGACGATGATTTTTGAGGATTCGGGCATTGGGCTGGAAGCAGCCAAGGCCAGCGGAGCGACCGTATTTAGGGTGGAGCAGTTCTAAGGCAACACCGCACAATTCCCGCCTTACGGCTTAAGCACCGCTCCGGCGGCTGCGGAAAGGCCCGGCAAAGCCCCTCCGCCTTCACTTCGCTCGGCATCTCTCCTGGGGGGCGTCAAGGACGCTGCCACCTACAACAAAAAACAGCCCTTGAGGAACTTATCCTCAAGGGCTGTTGGGTTATTTTGGGGAAATTACTTGTTTTCGGGGCGGACCATCTCGCGGATGACGTTGACGATGTTCTCGGCGGAGAGGCCGTAGTCACGCAGGACCTCGTTCGCGGGGCCGGAGTGGCCGAACTGATCCTGGACGCCGATGCGACGCACGACGCAGGGCAGCTTCTCGCTGACAACAGCGCAGACAGCCTCGCCCAGGCCGCCAATGACGCTGTGCTCCTCGACGGTGATGATGCGGCCGCATTCGCGGGCGGCGGTCAGGATGAGCTCCTCATCGATGGGCTTGATGGTGGGCATATTGATGACGCGGACGTTCATGCCCTGGCGCTTGGCCAGCACGGCGGCGCGCAGTGCCTCGTTGGTCATCAGGCCGGTGGAGATGACGGCGATGTCGTAACCGTCGGTCAGCTTCTCGCCCTTGCCGATCTCGAACTCATAGGTCTCCGGGTCATGGAAAACCGGTGTGGCCAGGCGGGAAAAGCGCAGGTAGACAGGGCCCTGGTAGTTGTAGGCGGCGATAACGGCAGCGCGGGCCTCGACATCGTCGGCCGGGCTGATGACGACCATTCCGGGGATGGAGCGCATCAGGGCGATATCCTCGCAGCACTGGTGGGAGGCGCCGTCCTCACCGACAGACAGGCCGGCGTGGGTGGCGGCAATCTTCACGTTCAGGTGCGGGTAGCCGATGGAGTTGCGAATCTGCTCAAAGCCGCGGCCTGCCACGAACATGGCGAAGCTGGAAACAAAGGGCACATAGCCCATCGTGGACATACCGGCGGCGACGCCCACCATGTTCTGCTCGGCAATGCCGCAGTCAAAGTGGCGCTCGGGGTAAGCCTTGCGGAAAATCTCGGTCTTGGTGGCGGCGGCCAGGTCGGCGTCAAAAACCACCAGATTGTCAGCGCCCTGCTGGGCCAGCTCTACCAGCGTATTGCCGTAGCTGACGCGGGTAGCAATTTTCTTGATATCAGCCATTGTTGAACTCGATCTCCTTTTCCAGCGAAGCGTGAGCGGCGCGCAGCTCAGTCATTGCCTGTGCATATTCCTCGTCGTTGGGGGCTTTACCGTGCCAGTCAACGGCATTTTCCATGTAGCTGACGCCCAGACCTTTGGTGGTGCGCAGCAGGAAGCAGGTGGGTTTGCCGCTGCCGTGGGACAGGTCAAACATCTTGAAAGCCTGCTCCAAATCGGAAAAAGAGTTGCCGTTGCAGACGATGGTGTTGAAGCCGAAGGCATCCATCTTCTTGTCCAGCGGCTCAGAGTTCATGACGTCGCGGGTCGCGCCATCGATCTGCAGGCCGTTGACATCGACCATGATGCACAGGTTATCCAGCTTGTAGTGGTTGGCAAACATGAAAGCCTCCCAGCACTCGCCTTCCTCGATCTCGCCGTCACCCAGCAGGGTGTAGACGTTGATGTCGGAGCCGCTCTGCTTGGCGGCCAGCGCCATGCCGCAGGCGGCGGAAACGCCCTGGCCCAGGCTGCCGGTGCTCATATCGACGCCGGGCACGGTGTTCATGTTGGGGTGGCCCTGCAGATAGCTGTTGGAATGGCGCAGCGTGGGCAGGTCAGCGACCGGGAAGAAGCCGCGCTCCGCCAGCGTGGCATACAGGCCGGGGGCGCAGTGGCCCTTGCTCAGCACAAAACGATCCCGGTTGGGATCCTGGGGCTGTTCGGGGTCAATGCGCATCTCACGGAAATACAGGTAAGTAAGGACGTCCGCCGCGGACAGGCTGCCGCCCGGATGACCGCACCCGGCACCGTGGGTGGCTTCGATCACACCCATGCGCACGCGGGTCGCAGTCAGTTTCAACTGCAGCGTTTCCAGTTTTGTCATAGCTAAGCTCCTCCGGTCACTAATGCTGAAATTGGGCAGTATTGAGAGATACTGCTACACAATATACTACTATATATTATACACGTTTCGTAAAATCTCGCAACATTTTTTTACAAATTTCGTGGAAAATCAGCCCCTTTGCATCCAAAGTGCAAAAAGTGAGGGACAGCAAAGCCTTTTGTTATGCGGTCTTTGTGCGTTGTGCCAAAAAATGGGGCGAATCGTACATAAACTACGGCGAAAAATACCTTGCGCCCGGCCGGATTTTATGGCATAATTGGGGTACAGCCGCGGTGCGGGACGCCATGATGTGGCACATCCGCCCGGCCCACACTACTATATCTGGGAGGGAAAGAGCGTGCCCAATGGAATTTATATCCAGACTGAGTACCACGGCAAACTTATCCGCAAAATCGTCTGCAATGGGGACGAGCGCTGGTTTATCGGCTCCAACTGCGCCGTGACGTTTCTGTCTATGACGGACTGCATGGCTGCCATTGACCGTCTGTAAGAAATTCTGAATGCAAGGCCGCACGCCGTCCCCTCTGTGGGATGGGTGCGGCCTTTTTTGCTATTGAGGTGTGCTTATGAAAAAACGGAATTGGCGGCTGATGCTGCGCAGGGTGCTGAACCTGGTGTTCAGCCGCCTGGTCATCACGATAACACTGGTGCTGCTGCAAGTGTTCTGGCTGTTCTCGGTGTTCCACTGGCTCGACGCCTATTCGACTTGGCTCAACGGCGTGGGGCTGGCGCTCAGCGTCATTATGTGCCTGGCGCTTATCCGGCAGGATTCCACCGCGCCGGAGTTTAAAATCAGCTGGATGATCATTTTTATGCTTATGCCGGTACAGGGCGGGCTGCTCTACCTGCTGTGGGGCAACAAGCGCCCGGCGCTGGGCCTGCGCCACCGGCTGGAACGCGCCGAGACCGCCATGGCCCACACCCGGCGCGAGGACCCTGCCGCTGTGGCCGCCCTGCGGGAGCAGAACCCCCGCGCGGCCGAGACAGCGCGCTATCTGCACGACTACGCCCCCGCGCCGTTGTGCGGGGACACAGCGGTGAAATACTACCCCGATGGCCAGAGTATGTTTGCCGATATGCTGCCCGCGCTGCAAAGTGCCGAGCACAGCATCTATGTGGAGAGCTTTATCATCGGCATGGGCGAGATGTGGGGGCAAATTCACGAGATCCTGCGCCAGAAAGCCGCCGCAGGGCTGGACGTGCGGGTTATCTACGACGATGCGGGCTGCCTGAGCCTGCTGCCCCACAACTACGCTGAAATGATGCGGGCCGACGGCATCCGGGCGTTCAGCTTCAACCGCTGCGTGCCGCTGCTGAATTTGGTCATGAACAACCGCGACCACCGAAAGATCATGGTCATTGACGGCAAAATCGGCTTTACCGGCGGCGTGAACCTGGCGGACGAGTATATCAACAAATTGGAGCGGTTCGGCTACTGGAAGGACAGCGGCGTGCGGCTGGAAGGCCCCGGTGCGACTGCGCTGGCGAACATCTTTTTGACGTTCTGGAAGGCGCAGTACCCCGACGAGGAAATCGACATGGACCGCGACCTGCCGCTGGCCGCGCCGGTCAAAACGGATTGCCTGGTGCAGCCCTTCGCCGACAGCCCGGTGGACCGCGAGGCCGTGGCGAAAAACGTCTACCTGGAACTTATCAACCAGGCGCAGCGGCGGCTGTACATCTGCACGCCGTACCTGATACTGGATAACGACCTGCTGACCTGTCTGCGGCTGGCAGCCAAGCGCGGCGTGGATGTGCGCATCTACACGCCCGGCGTGCCCGACAAGCCGACAATTTATCAGCTGACGCGGAGTTATTTCCCGCATCTTTTGCGGGCGGGGGTAAAGATTTACAGCTACACGCCGGGCTTTTTGCACGCCAAAACCTGGCTGGTGGACGACCGCATTGCGGCAGTGGGTACCGTGAACCTGGATTATCGCAGTTTGTATTTACACTTTGAGAACAGTGTGCTGATCTACGGCGGGGCTGTGCTGGAAGATGTGCGGAAAGATTTGGCGGAAATTGAGCGGGAGAGCAAAGAGGTGACGCTGGGGGATTGCCGCACCGGGTTTGTGGGGACAATGTATAGTGCGGTGCTGAGGTTGGTGGCACCGTTGTGCTGAGGAAGAACGCTTTGCAGGGGCGAACAATGTTCGCCCCTGCAATTTTTTATGTGTATCGGCTTTCTACGGCTTCTATAAATTTTACGGGGTCGATCATGCGGGCACCGTCGGCGGTTGGGGCTGCGGTGGAGACAAGCAGGGTAAGCATTTCCTCATTGGTGAGGGCGGGGGCGACCTGCCAGCCCAGCGCCATTACTCCGACGCAGTAGGGAATGCCCCAGCTCAAGCCGCCCTGCACGTCATATCGGTAGCCGCACTGCCCGGAAATGTATTCCTCGGCTACGGTGCGGTAGGCGCAGGGCACGCCCACATAGTTTGGATTTTTCCTGGCGAGGGGTGTGATAAGGAAAGCCCCGGGCTGGCCCATCCGGCAGGCTGCTGGGTTATCCCGCTGGGCTGGGTCGAAGGCGGCAAGACCCGGCACGAAACGCGCGGAGCCTGCGCATGCGCCTTGCACGGTCAGTACCAGAAGGCCCGCGTCCTCGGCGTCGGAAAGAGCCGCCTGCCAGAGGTCGGCGTTTTCAAAAAAATTGGCATTCCCCGGATTGGCAGACACCGACACGGCACGAATTTTTTCGCTCTCCGGCAGGGTATCATTTAAGGCAAGGATGTAATGAAGGGCGTCGGCGTAGGGGCGGCTGTCGGCTGTGCCGGGCGTGACCGCGTAATAGATATGTGCGCCCGGCGCAACGCCGATCGTTTTTCCCGCCAGAATGCTGGCCACGGCGGGGCCGTGCATGGTGCCCTCGTCCGTGTAGCCGCCTGCGTCGTAATAGTCAACGATGGCGTCGGAAATTTCGGGATGGTCCGTCAGCAGTGGCTGGTCGATGATGGCAACATTGACGCCCTGCCCGGTGATGCTGCGGGCCTGCAGTGACCGCACACCGAGGCCGGGGTCTCTGCCCGCTTCCAGTAATGCGGCGGTTTCCTCCTCAGTCCCGGCAAGGACGGTGCGGTCATTGAAAGAGTAGGTGTTGAGGCTGAGGCGATCGTATTCGTCCGGTTGGTAGGTCTGCTTTTGATGCGCGGCGTCCCAAGACAGTTCCGGCAGGTAGGATAGGTCGCTGTACGGGGCCGGGACGGAGAAGGGCACCGTGGTGGGTGTCGCTGCGGGTGCTTCGGTCGGCGCAGGCGAGGCCGCGGGGACGGAGGTTTGCGCGGCCGTGCAGGCAGTCAGCGCCAGCAGACAGGCGGTGAGGAGAAAAAAGCGTTTCATGGAGAGATCCCTCGCTATAAAAAGGTCAGGAGCCGCTGGGGCCGCGGGAACTGACGCTTGCAGGCGGGGCGGCGGTGTAAAAGGCGGTGCCATTTACGGTGCTCTGTGTCATGCCGACGAGGTCGAGCAGCTGGTTTTCCGTGTAGGGGGTAGCGTCCAGCTTAGGGGACGTGCAGCGGTAGACGCCGTCGGAGACCGAGAGGATACCACGCTTTGACAGGCGGGCCAGCGATTTTTCCAGCATCTGTGAGTCGCAGGGATAGCCCTTTTCGGTGAGGGCCGCCGCGAGCTGAGCGGCGGTGCGCGGCTTATCCCTGAGCAGGAGGGCCAGGGCGAGCTGCTGCCCCCGGAGGCGGTATGGGAGCAGACCGCAGCGGAGCCAAATACCTTTTGCACACTTCATGTTGGAACACTCCCTTTTTCTCGTAGTATCGTCATCGTAGCATGGATAGGAGCGGGTGTCAAGCACGGGAAATGAAACATGGAGTAGAAGTCCTTTTTTTGGTACTGCCAAAAAGAAAATGCGGAAAAGCTATTGACAACTGATGGTTGTTGATATAGGATGGAGATAACCAACAAAGCCTGACAGGGAAGCGAAATGTGCAAATAAGGGAGGACGGACAATGACATACCAAGAAAAGATGAAGTGGCTGGGGCGGTATCAGGCGGCGCTGAGCTACCAGCATATGCTGGAGGATGAGATCGAGGTCCTGCGCAGCGATGCCGAGCGTGTGACCACCTGCATGAGCGGGATGCCCGGGCGCGGCGGGCCGAACGTCAACCGGCTGCCGCGGGCGGTGGAACGCATCGAAAAGGCGCAGAAAAAGCTGGCGCAGCAGCTGGACAGCTGCCTGGAAACGCGGATGGAAGTCATGCACAGCATCATGGCCCTGGGCGATACCGCCGAGCAGGAAGTACTGCGCCGCCGCTATGTGATGGGCCAGAGCTACACCGACATTGCCAATGCGATGGGCGTAGTGCAGCGCCGGGTCTACCAGCTGCACAAGGCGGGTGTGGAGAAGGTGGAGCTGCGGAGCTGAAAACATTTCAGTAAATTTCGCAAAGGTTTCGCGGAATTTCATTGCATTTCACAACTAACGGTGGTAACATGGTAGCATCGAAACTCGTGAGAGGAACCAAATCCTCCCGCGAGTTTTTTTATGCCCAAAAGGAGGGATGCCGTTGTGCGAAATCAATGAAGAGCACGTCCTGGACGAGCTGGCGGAGATCGCCTTTGCCACCCCCGGCGAGGAGGGCGGCCTGCCGGTCAAGGTGGCCGACAAGCTGCGGGCGCTGGAGATGCTGTACAAGCATCTGGGTCTGGGCGACGGCGCGAAGGATGAGGGGGTGGTCATTGTGGATGAGTAAAGACAGAAGAAAGAAAAGAGAGGGGGCGCGGGGGTGAAGATCCGGCTGAAAGAGAAGATACCGGCGGTGTTCTGGCCGGTGCATCAGGCGATACGGCGCGGCGAGGTGACGGAGGTCGTGGCCAAGGGTGGGCGCGGGTCGGGCAAGTCAAGCTATCTTTCGATGGAGCTGGTCTGGCAGCTGCTGCGCCACCCGGACTGCCACGCCGTGGTGCTGCGCAAAGTGGGCGGCACACTGCGCAACAGCGTGTACAACCAGATCGTATGGGCCATCGGCGAGCTGGGCTGCGCGGGGTATTTCCGTTGTACGGTCAGCCCGATGGAGTGTACCTACCTGCCCACCGGGCAGAAGATTTTGTTCTTCGGGTTGGATGACCCGGGCAAGCTCAAAAGTCTCAAGCTGCCGTTTGGCGCTGTCGGGCTTTGTTGGTTTGAGGAGCTTGACCAGTTCGACGGTCCCGAGGAAGTGCGCAACGTCGAGCAGACTGTCCTGCGCGGCGGCAGCTGGAACCTGACGCTGAAAAGCTTCAATCCGCCCGCCATGGCCCGGAACTGGGCCAACCGCTACGCGCTGGAGCAGCGCCCCGGCAAGCTGGTCCACCACTCCACCTACCGCGATCTGCCGCAGGAAATGCTGGGCGCACGGTTCTGGGCCGACGCCGAACACCTGCAAAGGACGAACCCGGCGGCCTATCGCCACGAGTACGGCGGCGAGGTCGTGGGCAGCGGCGCGGCGGTGTTTGAGAACTTGCAGCTGCGGGCCGTGACGGATGCCGAGATCGAGCGGTTCGACCGGGTGTACCACGGCGTGGACTGGGGCTGGTACCCCGACCCCTGGGCCTACAATGCGGTGTATTATGACGCCGCGCGGCGCACGCTGGTGATTTTTGACGAACTGACGCGGAACCGCACGCCCAACCGCGAGACGGCCCAGCTGCTGGTGGAGCGTGGCCTGACCGACCCGGACAGCGGCACACTGACGGCGGACGCCGCCGAGCCGAAATCCTGCGCCGACTACCGCGCCGCCGGACTGCCCTGCCGCGCGGCTCAGAAAGGCCCCGGCAGTGTGCGGCAAAGCATGAAATGGCTGCAAGGGCTGGCGGCTATCGTCATTGACCCGGTGCGCTGCCCGGCCACGGCGGCGGAGTTCAGCGAGTACGAGTACGACCGCGACCCCCGCACCGGCGAGGTACTGGCGGGCTACCCGGATGTGAACAACCACCACATTGACGCGGTGCGGTACGCAGTGGAAGGGGTGTGGAGGAGGAGAGGGGCGTGAAAAGGCGCAGAGAATGCAGGGGCCGCCTATGTGCGGCCCGCAAGTGTAAGGCAGACGACCGCTTATGGGAAAGCGGAGGGCCGGGTATGCCCGACCCCTACGAAGCAGGGAAGGGGAGGCAAAGAGATTTGAAAGGAGAGGATGAATTGCAATCGTATCTGGAACAAGCGTTTGGAAAAAGTGACGTTACATCGGTGAAGATGCGGGCGGCACTGCGGGAGTGGCTGGACTTGTACTACGGCACGCCCCGCGCGGGCGAGGACGCTGCGCCTCGGCTGGCGGCGCTGATCGTGGGCAAATTATGCCGCACCGTTTTTGCCGAGTACGAGACCCGGCTGCCCGAAAACGCCGGGCAGCCTATGCGGTGCAGCCTGGCTGCACTGAACGCCATCGCAAAGCCCGCCATGCAGTACGCACTGGTGGGCGGTGAATGCCTGCTGAAACCTGTACCGAAGGACGGCGCATTCGACTTTGTACCCATCCGGCGCGACTGCTATGTGCCACTGGCGCGGGATGCCCACGGGCGCATTCTGGCCGTGGGTACGATGGAGCGCCACAGCTGCGACGGCCGCCAATATGCGCTTCTGGAACGCCGCACGGCCGGGGCTGAGGGTCTGACCATCGAGACGCGGCTGTTTGAGCTGAACGGTCAGGCGCTGGGCCGCTGCGTGCCGCTGGCCACACTGCCCGCCTGTGCCGACCTGGTCCCCCAGCTGATGCTGCCCGGCGTGCAGGGCGTGGGGCTGGCTGTGCTGCGCACCCCGCTGATGAACTGCGTGGACGGCAGCGCCGACGCGGTGAGTATCTACGCCCCGGCGGCGGGCCTGCTGCACGCCCTGGCCCGCTGCGAGGAACAGCTGAACACCGAGTTCGCCAACGGCGCGTCCCGGGTGTTTGCGTCGGAGGACCTGCTGCGGCCCGATGCCCAGGGGCGGCGCGCGCTGCGAGATGATCTGTTCATCGGCCTGCCGGACGACCCGGCCAATGTGGGCGTGACCGTGTACAGCCCCGCCCTGCGGGAGCAAAGCTACCTGGCCCGCAAGCAGGACCTTTTGCGCGGGTGTGAGAGTCTGCTGGGGCTGCGGCGCGGTATTTTGAGCGAGACCGAAGCCAACGCCGACCCGCGCACGGCCACCGAAATTGCCGCAACGTCGGTGGACTACGATTTGACCATCCGCGATTTGCAGGGCGCGTGGGGTGCTGCGGTGCAGGACGCCATGGTGCTGTGCGGCACGCTGGGAGCCCTGTATGGACTGGAATTTCATACCGACGCCGTTGTCCCGGCTATCGACTGGGGCGACGGCGTTTTGTATGACCGGGCGCGCATCTGGGCCGAACAGCGGGAGATGGTGGACGCCGGACTTTTGCGCCCCGAGCTGGCGCTGGCCTGGTATTTTGACCTGCCCTGCGGCAGCGAGGCAGAGCTGAAGGAGGTGAGGGAGAAGTTTATGCCGAAGTGAGAGAAGAGAGAAGAAAGAAGAGGGAGGTGAGACAAGATGGACGAGCAGAGCAGGCAGACCCCCGCGCCCTATGCGGCAGGCACCGGCAGTGTGCCGGTAGCCCCCGACCGTGCCGCGTTTGACCGGATGGGATACCGCGAGCGCTTGGCACTGAAGCGGGAAAACCCGGAGGTGTATCAGGAATTGAAGAAGTAGGGGGCCATCCCCCTGCCGCGGAGGGGGATGGCCCCCCCTACAATGCGACCGAAAATGAGGCAGCTATCAAAAAGGTGAGGACCGGGTATGCCCGGCCCATACCATGTGATTATCAAAAAGGAGAAAATTTTATGTCTGATTTTATTACCAAACTGTCCGATATGATCGACCCGGAAGTCATGGGGGATATGGTGTCCGCGCGCATCCCGAAGAAGCTGCGCGTCGCACCCTTTGCTAAAATTGACGATACGTTGGCGGGCGTGCCCGGCGATACCATCACCGTGCCCGCCTACACCTACATCGGCGACGCTGCCGACGTGGCCGAGGGCGGCGAGGTCGCCATCGAGAAGATGACGACCTCCACCCGCAAGGCTACCATCAAGAAGGCCATGAAGGGCATCGGTCTGACCGACGAGGCGGTGCTGTCCGGCTATGGCAACCCGGTGGGCGAGGCCAATACCCAGCTGGCGCTGGCCATCGCTGCGAAAATCGACAGCGACTGCATGGACGCTTTGCAGACCGCGAGCCTTGTCTACGACGGCAGCAAGGAGAACATCAGCTACAACGCCATTGTGGACGCCGTGGATCTGTTTGAGGAGGAGATGGGCTGTTCCGACAAGGTGCTGTTCATCCACCCCAAGCAGGTGACCCAGCTGCGCAAGAATCCCGACTTTTTGAGCGCCGACAAGTACACCCCGGGCGTCAGCCTGACCGGCGAGATCGGCATGATTGCAGGCTGCCGCCTGGTGCCCAGCAAGAAGGTCCCGCTCACCGGCGGCGTCTACGCCTGCCCCATCGTCAAGCTGGAGGCCGACCCCGAGGTCGATGACGAGATTCCGGCCCTGACCATCTACCGCAAGCGTGAAGTCAACATCGAGACCGAACGCAAGCCCAAGACCCGCACCACCGAGATCACGGCTGATGAATTCTACGTCGCTGTGCTCTCCAACGAGGCCAAGGTGGTGCTGGCAAAGTTCAAGGCGTAAGGGGGCGGGAGCGTGCCGGATTACACCTATTACACCGAGAAATACCTGGGCGAGGATATCCCTGAGGCTGCCTTCCCGCGGTTTGCCCGCCGTGCGGCGGAAGAACTGGCCCGGATGCAGAACATCTACCCCATGGCCCCGTGCAAGGGCATCGAGCCGGACACGGCTTACGCCATGGCGGTGTGCAGCATCGCGGATGCGATGTATGAGTTCGCGCAGGAGGACGAGGCTCGGGGCCTGGCGAAGGTCAGCGTGGGCAGCGTGAGCGAGACCTACACCGCACCGCCCCAGCTGTGCGCCGCCACGCTGGCCCTGCGGGCGGGCCACTACCGTCACGAAGCGGGCTATTACTACGAGATCGGACGGTGGCTGCCCCATGCGTAAAAACCGGCTCTGCGGCGAGACCGTGACGCTCTACCACCCGGATCCGGCGGCGCAGACCGTTTGCCGCCGGGTGCTGCGGGGCGTGAGCTGGCAGCAGGGCCGGCGCGAAAAGCCCGATGCTGCCGGGACAAAGCAAGGCACGGCGCTGCTGTTGGTCATCCCCGAAGCGGCGGGGCAGTACGGCGCGGACTACACGCTGGACCCCGGCGACCGGGTGCTTTTGGGCGAGGGGCCGGGCGTGGCCTGGGCCGATTGGCCCGGCTTTGTGCCCGCTGCTGTGGCGGGGCTGGCGGTTGTGGCCTATGTGCTGCCGCTGCGCCTGCGCGGACGGGTGCATCATGTGGAGGCCGGTGCCTGGTGGAACGCCAGCGGCACCGGGGCCCACAGCTTGACGAGGTGAAAAAACCTTTGGCTTCTCCCTCGGGGGAAAAGCTGCCGCCCGCAGGCGGCTGATGAGGGGCGAGCCGGCCGCTGCTGCACGGGAAAGGGACGCCGGGTGGCAGGCTGCCCCTCATCCGGACTTGCGGGGCCACCTTCCCCCGAAGGAGGGAGGCTTAGAGATAGGAGGACTACCATGCTGCAAAAACTCTACGCATTTCTGGCCCGGGCACCGGCCCTGACCGGGATCACGCTGGCGGTGGGGGATGCAGGTCCCGCGCCAGGCACGGCGGGGCTGTGGTGCAAGGGCGTCACGGTGCTGGAACAGAGGGAAAACCTGCTGGGCACCGTGCGCCAGCGCTGCCGCGCCGAGTTCACGCTGCGCCTCTGCCTGCCGCTGCCGCCCGGGGACAGTGCCACCGCTGCCGAAAACGCCGCCCACCTGCTGGCTTTGCAGACCTGGGTGGCCGCCGAGTGTGCGGCGGGCCGTGCCCCGCTCTTTGGCAATGCCGACCCGGCCCGGGAGACCCTGCGGGCCGAGCAGGGCAAACTGGAACGCGCCGACGCAGGCGGCACCGCCGTGTACAGCCTGCGCATCCGCGCCGAATACACACAACTTTATACGGAGGAAACCCCATGAAAATTGAACGAAAATACATGGCCCACTACCTGAACGCCGCCTTTGGCAAGGGCGAGGCCGACTACACCCGCCTGGGGCAGGACCTGGAAGAGTACGCCCCCGAACTGACTGCCAACGTTGAGAAAAAGTCCAACATCCTGGGCCAGACGTCGGTGGTCATCGACGGCTACCAGAAGCAGGGTGAGGTCAGCCCCTACTACGCCGAGGAGGGCGACCCGCTGTTTGAAAAATTGCAGGGGATCATCGACGGCGACCTGGTACTGGACGACCTGAAAACCGACATCGTCGAGGTCAAGCTCTGGAGCAAGGACACGGCCGGGGCCTACCCCGCCGTGCGCGAGGAATGCTACATCGAGATCGTCAGCTACGGCGGCGATACCACCGGCTACCAGATCCCCTTCAACATCCATTACACCGGCGTCAAGACCAAGGGCACGTTTGACCCGGCAAGCAAGAAATTTACGGAGGCATGATGAATGAAAAAGCTGAACATTGACACCGGCGTGGAGGAATTTTCCGTCAATGGGCAGGGCGTACTGCGGTTCAACCCGGCTGACCCGAACCTCTACCACCGCTTTTTTGCGGCGGGCCGGACGCTGAACGACTACGATGCCGCCCTGACGAAGGCCTTGCAGGCTGTCGAGGGCGACGAGCAGGCCTGCGCCGCGGCGGGGCTGCGCCTGCTGAACGAGTACGACGGCAAAATCAAGGCGCTGCTGACCGGCATCTTTGGCCCCGAGAACGACTTTGACGCGATTCTTGGCGGTGTGAACCTGGCGGGCGTGGGGGCCAATGGCAAGCGCGTGGTGCAAAACCTGCTGGAAGCCCTGACGCCGATTCTGCGTGAGGGGGCTGAACGCCGCCTGAAAGCCGCCGCCGACACTGCAGAACGTGAGGCCGCTGCCGCCCGCGCGGCCCGGGGCGCGGTATGACAGGCCCCTGGACGCTGCCGACGCAGGCCGCGCTGGGCGGCGGGGCATATGCCATCCGCACCGACTACCGGGACATTTTGGAATTGCTGCGCTGGCTGGGCGGCCAGGCCGACCCGGCGCTGGATCAGGCCGAGCGGTGGTACGTGGCGATGGAGCTGTTCTACCCGGAATTTGACGCCATGACGCAGGATGTTTGGCCGGAGGCAACGCGCTTTTTAGCGGAGTTCCTGGCGGCGGGCCGCAGAGAGGAACCCCGCCCCGGCCCCGCGCTGATGGACTGGCAGCAGGACGCGCCGCTGATTGCGGCCGGCATTGGCCGGGCGGCGGGGCAGGATGTGCGTACGCTGCCCTACCTGCACTGGTGGAGCTTCCTTGCGCTGTTTGACGCCATCGGCGAGGGGAGCTTTGCCACGGTGGTGGCCATCCGGGACAAGCTGCGGCGCGGCAGACGGCTGGAAAACTGGGAGCTGGATTTTTACCGCACCCACCGCACCCTGGTGGAATTGCGCCCGGCGGCCACCGCAGAGGAGCAGGCTGAGAAGCGGCGGTTGTTGGCAATGTTGGGGTGAAAGGAGTGAACAAAACGACAAATATAATTTTTGACGAACTATCGACGCTGCGGCTGCCGTCCGGCAGCTTGCAGACGGCGCTGGATAAGGTGGCCGCGGCGCTGGGCAGCGTGGGGGATGCCGGGCAGCAGGCGCGGCAGGTAGTGGACGAGCTGCGGGCGTCCTTGCAGGCAGCCGCCGTGCAGGGCGTAAAGTCTGCCCGCAGCCTTGCCAAATTTGATGAGATCAACCGCCTGTCCGCCCCGGCGGCGGAAAAGACCGCCGCTTCCGCCAAAGAAAAACAGGCGGCCCAAGCCGCCGCCAGAGCGGAAAAATCCACCGCCGGCACCACGGCGGGCAGCACCCGCCGCAGCGGTAAGGCTGGGACGGATGCAGCCGAGTTTTCCGCCGTGTGGCAGCAGGTACTCACCCAGCTGCGCGGTATCTGGGCGGATTTTTGGGCCTATTTGCAAGGTTTTTTCGCGCCGTTCGTCGCGGCCTGGCAGACGGTGTGGGCGGGCCTTGGCGCGGCGGTGAGCAGCGCTTGGGAGCCGCTCTGGGCCGAGCTTTCCACCGTGGTCACGCCTGCGGTGGAGCTGCTGGACACAGTCTGGCAGGGGCTTTGGCAGGGGGTGCAAAACGCCTGGGCCGTTTACGGTCAGCCGATTTTGGAGGGGCTGGCCCAGGGGTGGCAGAACGTGGTGAGCATCCTCTCGGCGCTGTGGGGCGGCGTGGTGCAGCCTGTGTTTTTGCAGCTGCTTGACCTGCTGGCGGCGCTCTGGTCGGCGCATCTGCAGCCGCTTTGGAACGAGCTGACCGCTTGCCTGGGCGCGGTGGCAGCGCTGCTGCTGACGGTCTGGAACACGATCCTGGCCCCGCTGGTGCAGTGGCTTATTGCCACGCTGGCCCCGGTGGCCGTGCAGGTGTTCACGGCGGTGGGCATTGCCGTGACCGGCGCGGCGGGTATCATTGCCGATGCCATCACCCTTGCGCTGGCGGTGCTGCGCGGCCTGGCCGACTTTTTGACCGCTGTGCTGCGGGGCGAGTGGGATGCTGCCTGGAACGCCATGGCCGCGACCGTCTCGACCGTGTGGGGACGCATCGTCTCCATTGTGCAGACGGCGGTCTCCACGGTGCTGGGCGTCGTGCGCAGCATGGTCAGCGCCATTGCGGCGGCCATCAATGGGCTGCTGTCGGCCATCGGGCGCGCCAAGTCGATGGCGGGCAGTGTGCTCAACGGTGCGGGGCAGCTGCTTACGGCGCAGGCGGCATTGCCCGGGCTGGGGTATGCTGCGTCGATGCCCATCCCGGCGCTGGCGCAGGGCGCAGTCATCCCGCCCAACCGCCGCTTTCTCGCCATGCTGGGCGACCAGACCGGTGGCACGAACGTCGAAGCGCCGCTGTCTACCATCAAGCAGGCCGTGGCGGAAACGCTGGCCGGGTGGCAGGGCGGCGACGGCCAGCCCATCAACATCTATATTGGCGAGGAGCTGCTGGACAGCGTCATCGCCAACAGCCAGAACCGCCGTGCCCTGCGCAGCGGTGGGAGGTAACTCATGGATATTCTGGTCATTGACGGCGTGGCGATGCCCACGCCCAACGAGTACAAGGTGCAGCTCTCCGACCTGGACAGCAGCGGCACCGGCCGCACCGAAGATGGAATTTTGGTGCGCGAGCGGGTGCGCGGCGGCGTGGCGAAAATCAGCGTCAGCTGGGCCGCATTGAGCACGGCGGACTGCGCCAGGGTGCTGAACGCCACCGCCCCGGACAGTATGCAGGTGGCCTACTTTTTTGGCGGGACGCGCACCGCCAAGATGTACGCGGGCGACCGCACCGCCGACCTGAAGGCCGCCCGTGAGGGCCGGGCCGTGTGGGAGGTGGCGGTGAATCTGATCGAATACTGATTTTGCAGGGGCGGATGCAAGCATCCGCCCCTGCAACCAAACGGGAGGTGAACCATCATGTACCCTGTATCGGAACGATACAAAACCGCCATCCGGGCGCGGGCGCGGACGGACCGGGTGGCCGGCACGCTGACCCTGACCGACGGCACGGTGCTGGCGCTGGGCGTGCAGGACTTCATGAGCGGATCGCTCACGCTGGATAACCAGTGCGTCACCGGGGAGGAACTGGCCTTCGGCTGCGTCTACCTGGGGCAGGCGGCGTTCAGCCTGCGCACGAGTTTGAGCCGTTACGCCTTTTACGATGCCAAGCTTGTGCTGCGGTACGAATTGCAGCTGCCCGGCGGCAGCTGGGAGGCCGTCCCTCTGGGCGTCTACACGGTGGCCGAGGCCGAACGCAGGGCGCTGTATGTGAGCATCAAGGCGTATGACAACATCCTGCCGCTGCAAAGCCGCTGGGACGGCACGGCCATCCAGGGCAATGCCTATGAGATGCTGGCGCAGATCGCCGACGGCTGCGGGCTGGAACTGGGCCAGACGGCGGAGGAAATCGCCGCGCTGAACCCCAACGCTGCCCTAGCCTGCCAGTTGAGCGCCGCCGACGGCCTGACGACCTGGCGGGACTGCGTGGCGGCCATCGCCCAGCTGTTGGGCGGCTTTGGCACGGTGGACCGCGCCGGGCGGCTCGTTATCCGGCAGTTTGCCAAGACAAGCTGCGTTTCGCTGGGGGCCGATGCCCGCAGCGAGGCGGGCGTGTCGGACTTCCGCTGCCACTATGCGGCGCTGACCGTGGCAACGCAGAGCGGCAGTTACGCCGCAGGCGGCGGGCAGGACACCGGCCTGACGATGGCGATTGCCGATATGCCGCTGGCCGAGAAGGGCCTGCCCGACACGCGGCAGGGCATCACCGACAACCTGTTTGCCGAGCTGCGGCAGCTGGACTACACCCCGGCCACCGTGACGATGCCCGGCGACCCGGCGCTGGAACCGGGCGACCGGGTGGCGCTGCCCCAGGCTGACGGTACGGCCCCCGAAATGCTGGTGACGCATTTTGTCTGGCACTACCATGGCCGCCAGACACTGAAAAGCGTGGGGCGCAACCCTTACTTGACCAACAACAGCGATGGTACGACGGAAAAGCTGCTGCGCAAAGTGCAGAACAGCGCCGAGAGCAAACGGCTGGTGTATTACAGTTTTACGAACACGGCGGCGCTGACCGTGCGCACAGCAGAGGCCCCGGCTGTGTCCATCGCTTTTGCGGCGGTGGAGGACACGAGCGCCATGTTCCTGGCCCAGCTGCTGCTGACCGCCGAGCCGGAGGGCAACGACCCGCTGACACTGGAAGTGCGGTACTATGTAAATGAAGTGCGGGTGGAAAACTTTACCCCGCAGCAGCGGCTTTTGGCGGGGGCGCACACGCTGGCGCTGTTTTACCCCTTCGCCAGTGTTGAAGCCAATGCGGCCAAGCGGCTTTCGGTGCGGCTGGTCTGCACCGGCGGCACGGTAAAAATTGCGCCCTATAACATCAAGGCCACCGTGACCGGCCAGGGCATGGCCAGCGAGCTGCCCTGGGACGGCACGCTGCAATTTGAGGAGCTGCTGATGCCGCTGCAACTGACAGAAAGAAAGGTGATTTTGGAATGAAACTGCACGGCCACGCCCGCCTGGAACTGACGGATGTGCACACCGGGGAAGTAGAGGTGGTGGAGAGCGACAACCTCATCACGAACGCGGTGAGCGATATTTTCAACGGCTACGGCGGCAGCCTGAACAAGGCCATGCTGCTGTGGCGCGGCGATACCGGCTACACCGACGCACCGAAGGATTTGGTCTCGATGTTTTACGGCGGGCTGCTTTTGTACGATACCGCGCTGGGGACCGAGCCGGGCACCCTGTTTGCCCCGGCGGCTGCGGGCGTGGTGGGCACGGCGCGGTGCAATGTCGTCAACACCACCAAAAACACGACCCGCGGCAGTGCCAACCTGACCGAGACGAACATCGACCCGGCGGGCGGCGTGGTGAGCTACGTCTATGAGTTTGCCACGAACCAGGCCAACGGCATCATCCGCTCGGTCTGCCTGACCCACCCGATGGGAGCGCTCTACTCCGAGATGACGGAGGCTCCCGACGCCAGCCCGACGAACATTGATCGGCTGGCCTTCGGCGGGGCACTGGGCGGCGACCAGCTGCTGACCGGGCTGCTGGCGACCGATTGCTATCCCACGAACGAGAAGGGGGTGCTGCTCTACGCGGACCCGGCGGCAGATGAGGCCGTGGCGGGCCGGGTGGATGTGGAGAACGCTGCGCTGGAACTGCGCCACCACTGCCTGGGGCTGCATACCCTGGACCTCTTCCGCCGCGATACGGCGGGCACCTGGGACAGCCTGCTGCGCACCGAGACGCTGGATATCACCGAATTTTTGCAGGATGTTTCGGCCAACGCCGGGCGGTACTGCCGTCTTTGCTTTGACGCCGAGGCCGACAAGCTGTATCTTGTCTCCATCCCGGCGGGCAGCAGCATTGCGGTGGGGGCCAGTATCAAAGTGCGGGAGTACGACCGAAAGACGCTGGCCGCCAAGGACTATACCGTGCCCAACAACACCGGCGGCACGCTGCGCGGCCTGGTCAGCGAGAGCCGGGCCACGCCGCTGAACGGTACGGTCTACGGCGGCAGCCTGTACATGACGGATCCGGCGACCTACCAGATCTACCGCTTCCCGCTTAGCGATCCCACCGACGTGCAGGCCGTCACGATGCACAGCGATTATATGCAGCCGCTGTGCGACGCCCACGACGGGCGGCTCTACTGTTACTACCGCACCCGCGGCATCGTGCTGAACACCGAGAAGAACGAGCTGTTCTCCTGCGAGGCGGCGGGGTATGACACGGCCAGTTCGGGGTTCTCGACCACCGTGCCGGTGCTGGGGGAGCCTGCCGCACCGCTGCGCCGCTATTTGAGCGACAACCGCATCCGCACGGAACGGGTGCTGCGGGCCAACTACCTGGCCACCATCAACGACCTGCCCAAGGCGGTGGAGAAAACCGCCGATAAGACGATGAAAGTAATCTACACCCTGCGGAAAGGAGAAGACGCATGAAACTGATCGAAGAAACCTGGAAAACCGGCACCGCCTATGAGGTGCTGCTGGTGGCAGACAAGGCCCCGGCAGCACTGCCCGCCAGCGGCAAGGACGTGGACGGCATGAACGACGCCCACACCTTTGCACCGATGTCGGTTTTGTATGTGGTGGACCCGGCGGCAGCGCATAAGTTCTACGTGGCCGACGAGTCCGGCCGGTTCGTGGGCCAATAAAGCCCGGAAGAGGAGTGTGTAACATGGATTTGAAAGCGATACAGGCCGCGCTGCTGTTTGGCGGCCAAAGCGGCCCGGGCGGCGACTGGGCCGAGGCTGTCTGTGCGCCGTTCACCGCCAGCGGCGGGACGGTCGTTTGCAGCCCGCTGGCCGGGCGTGCCCTGACCGTGGCGGCGGCGGGCGCGACGACCCAGGCGGGCGGGGGCACCGCCGCCCCCGGGAACATCCGCGCGTTGGGCGGCGTGGGGGAGAACGGCAGCCTGACCCTGACCGCCGCAGGCGGCGAGACGCGGGAAGTGGAAATCCCGCTGACCGGACCGCTGTACACCGGGGACATGGTGGCGCTGGCGGCAGACGGCAGCGTGACCGAGACGCACCGCGCCGTAAAATTGACCGTGGACGGCAGCGAGAACTGGATCTCCTGGACGAACCCGCGGGACACGGCGGATATCACCGTGCCCGGCACCATCGGCAGCCTGGGGGACATCCTGTGCAGCCATTACAGCCCGCTGGCGGGCACGCTGTCCTCGGACGCGGGGCTGTACACGGTCAGCACCAACACAACCGCCGAGCCGGGCAAAACGCGAGTCATCCTGCGCCACGGCTTCAAGACGCTGGCGCTGTTCAAAGAATACCTGAAAGCCCAGGCCGACGCGGGCACGCCGGTGACGTTTGTGTACAAGCTGACGCCCGCCACCGAAACGCCGACGGTGACAAAACGCACCGCCGAACCGCTGTGCGCCGTACCGGATGCCGATGGCCTGTGTACCGTGCAGGGCGGGGGCACCCTGACCGTGACCGGGTACGAGGATCCCCGCGCCACCCGCCGCGCCCTGGAAAAGCGCATTGCCGCTTTGGAGGCGAAGGCGTGAGGCAGACCGGTATTTTTGCGGGCCGCGCCCAGGTGGTGTACCCCTATGGCCGCTACGGCTGGACCCGGGGCGGCGGCAAAGTCTGGCACGGCGGGCTGGACCTGGTGGGGCTGGACGACACCACCGTGCGGATGCCCTATTATAAGGGTAAGCGCATCACCGGCCGCGTGGTGCGGGCGCGCATTGTGACCGACCGCCGCGACAAAACCTGGGAGTGGGGCTGGTATGTCTGCGTGCAGCTGGACAGCGCCCAGACGCCCGACGCCGTGCTTTGCCCACTGTGAAAAACTGCTGGTGCAGGCGGGCCAAACGGTCACCAGCGGCGACGCGCTGGCTGTGATGGGCAATACCGGCAATGCGGCAGGCGGCTACAAGCACTGCCATCTGGAAGTGCGGGCCGCGGCGTGCGGCACCGGGCTGGACCCCACGGCCTACGCCGGGTGTGAGAACGCGGTGGGAATCTACGGCGTGGCGGCAAAGCTGCAAACCATCACGATCGGCCCCGTCAGCCAGGGTGACGCCGACGCGGTGAAAGCCCTGTGCGACGCCCGGGGTCTGACGGCGGCGGGGCTGTACACAAGCAAGTGGGCGTAACGCCCGGAAAGGAGCAAGGAGTGGAAGAACGCAATGTGTTTTTGTGGGGCAAGGCGGCGGTCTGCGCCGCCTGCGGGGCGTTTACGGCGGCCTTCGGCTGGCTGGGGTGGCTCATCGCAGCGTGGGCGGCCTGCATGGCGCTGGATTGGCTCAGCGGCAGTGCCGCTGCGGCCAGCCGGGGGCAGTGGTCCAGCGCAGCGGCGCGGGCGGGCATCTGGCACAAGGCCGGAATGCTGGTGGTCGTGCTGGTCAGCGCGTTGACCGATGCGGTGCTGGGCATGGCCGCTGCCAACCTGCCGGGGCTGGAACTGCCCTTTGACGGCGTTGTGCTGCCGGTAGTGCTGGTGTGGTATATTTTTACCGAGCTAGGCTCCATTGCCGAGAACGCCGCCGCCATGGGCGCCCCGGTGCCAGGCTGGCTGGTAAAGATCTTGGCGGAAGGAAAGGAAAAAGTGGAGAAATAAAACAAAAAGGGTATCTGTCGAATCGGCAGATACCCTTTTTTCGGTTGCTATTACAAATAATTCCGCAGATCGCTCTTGTCTGTCGCGCAGCGCTCGGCGGTTTCGCGGGTGATGCGGCCCAGGCTGACCAGGCGGGCCAGGTCAGCGTTCAGGCTGTGCATACCCAGCGCCGCGCCGGATTGCAAAACGCTCGGGATCTGGTAGCACTTGCCCTCGCGGATCAGGTTTGCCACGGCGTCGGTGCCCACAAGAATTTCCGTGGCGGCGCAACGGCCCTGGCCGCTTGCCAGCGGCAGCAGCTGCTGGGTGATAACGCCCCGCAGCACGGCGGCCAGCTGACCGCGAATCTGGTTCTGTGCCCCGGCCGGGCAGACATCGATGATACGGTCGATGGTCTGCGCCGCGCCGATGGTGTGCAGTGTGCTCATGACCAGGTGGCCGGTCTCGGCGGCGGTAACGGCGGCGGAGATCGTCTCATAGTCGCGCATCTCGCCGACCAGAATGACGTCCGGGTCCTCACGCAGAGCGCTGCGCAGGGCGGCGGCAAAGCTGGACACATCCTGCCCGACTTCGCGCTGGTGGATGAGCGCCTGCTTGCCCTGATAGACATACTCGATGGGATTCTCGATCGTGATGATGTGGTCGCTGCGTGTCTCGTTGATGTGGTCGATCATGGCGGCCAGCGTCGTGGATTTGCCGCTGCCGGTGGGGCCTGTGACGAGGATCAACCCGCGCGGCTCGTCGGCCAGTTTCGTCAGCACCGGAGGCATCGAAAGCTCGGCCAGTGTCGGGATGCTGTTGTTCAAAAGACGCAGGGTCGCGGCGGCCTTGTTCTGCTGGTAGAACACGTTCACACGGCTGCGGGTGCCGTCGGGCGCGACGAGGGCAAAGTCCGCGTCGATGCGCTCGGTGATGACAGCCTCGCGGTGGGCCTCATCCATCAGGCCCAGAATCAGCGAGCGGGTCTCGTCGGCGCTCATCTGCACCGGCGCGTTGACCAGGCGGCCATCGATGCGGAACATCAGGGGAAGCCCCTCGGAAATATGGATATCGCTGGCCTTCATCTGCCGCGCCAGCGCGGTGAGTTCGTGGATTTGCATCACTTATTCCTCATAGAACGTAATTTTCAGCAGCTCTTCCGGGGTGGTCTCGCCCTCACGCACCAGCTGCAGGGCGGCTTCGCGCAGGCTCGTCATGCCCTGGTTGCGGCGGGCGGCGGCGGTCAGTTCCTCCTGCGTGGCCCCGGCGGATATCATCTCCCGCAGCTCACGGTTGATGATGACCAGCTCGTGGATCGCTACACGGCCGCGGTAGCCCGTGCCGTTGCACTGGGTACAGCCGGTGCCGCGCCGCACAAACGGGATAGCAGGTCCCAGGTAGGCGCGTTCTTCCTCGGTGACGGGCATCTGCCTGGCGCAGTGCGGGCAGACGCGGCGCATCAGACGCTGGGCGACGAGGCCCGCGACGGAGTTCGCTATCATGTAGCGCTCCACGCCCATATCCTCCAGACGGACAATGGACGATAGTGCGTCATTTGTGTGCAGGGTCGAGAATACCATGTGGCCCGTGATAGCCGCGCGGACCGAAATGGACGCCGTCTCGGCATCG
The DNA here is from genome assembly GCF_057431175.1 of Gemmiger sp. Lineage (NCBI taxonomy): Bacteria > Bacillati > Bacillota > Clostridia > Eubacteriales > Oscillospiraceae > Gemmiger > Gemmiger sp. Next base: position 157,848 of record NZ_DBMDDV010000002.1, read on the forward strand.
CGGGTCTCGCCCACCATGATAACGTCGGGGTCCTGGCGCAGCAGGGCGCGCAGACCGCTCTCAAAGGTCAGGCCCGCAATGTTGTTGACCTGCGTCTGGTTGATACGGGCCAGGTTGCGTTCCACGGGGTCCTCAATCGTCGAGATATTGACCTGCCGTTCGGCGATGGCCTGCAAGACCATGTACAGCGTCGTCGTTTTGCCGGAACCTGTCGGTCCGGTCAGGTAGACGATGCCGTTGGGGCGGTTGAGCAGCGGCTGGAACCGCTTGTAGGTCGCGTCGTTCATGCCGAAGTGGTCGGCGTTTTTAATGTAGGTGTTCGACGACAAAATACGCAGCACGGCCTTTTCGCCAAAGACCGTCGGCAAAATCGAGACACGGACGTTGACGTCGGGGCCGGTCTCGAGACGTGCGCGGAAGTGGCCGTCCTGCGGGATGCGGTGCTCGGCAATGTCAAGATTCGACATGATCTTGATACGCGCGATGAGCGGCTGATGCAATGCGCGCTGTAACGTCACATAATCGATGATGACACCGTCGATGCGCATACGAACCTTTGTCTCGCCCTCAAACGGCTCAATGTGGATATCCGATGCGGTCGTCGTGACGGCGCGCTGGACCAGGCTGTTCAGAAGGCGGATGATGGGGGCGTCCAAATCGCCGCCCTCGGCGGTCATGTCGATGGCTAAATCCTCGGTCTGGGCGGCGGCCATGTCGCTGTCATTGGCGGTGCGGGCGGCCTTGCGGGCGCGGACCTCGGCGTAATAGTAGCGGATGGCGCGGCGCAGGGGCTCCAGCTCGGCCAGCACAATTTCCGGCTCCATGCCGGTCAGCTGGCGGATGTCCTCGATGGCGTAGTAGTTCAGCGGGTCGTTGGCGGCCACGGTCAGGGTGCGGGCGCTCTGCGCAATGGGGAGCATATCGTACTTTTGCGCCAGCTCCTGCGGGACCTTTTCCACGGCGGTCACATCGACGGTCGTATGCTCAATGTCGATGAGCTGAATCTGCAAACGCTTGGCAAGGGCTTCCAGCACCTGGCGCTCGTTGACATAGCCCAGCTCCTGCAGGGCCTGGCCGACGCGCAGGTCGCGGTGCTCCTTCTGGTAGGCCAGGGCGGCGGTCAGCTGATCGGGCGTGATGTAGCCCAGCTCGATCAGCAGATCGCCCAGTCGGATGTTCTTCACGGCTGCACCCCTCCTTTGTCGCAGAGAATCACATTCAGAGAAACGGTATACACAGAGCCTTCCTCCGACGTGCCGTCGGGATTGGCGTAGCTGCGGGTGGAAATGGTAAAGGTCTGCAGCTGGACCGAAGGATACCCTGCGGCCAGATCGTCCAGCATGGCGATGAAATCCGTATCACTGCCGGTGCAGCTGAAGGTCACGGCTGCCGTCTTAAAGTAGCCGGGCTGGTCATAGTCAGGGATGAGGTCCGCCGCCAGAAACTGCTGCAAAATGGCGTTGCCCTCGGCGGTGGTGCCCACATCGTCCGCCGTCACAGCGGCGGTGGTGCCGGCACTCGGCGCGGCGCCCTGGCCCGCGCTCTCGCTGGCAATGTACCAGCTCAAATTCTGGGTGGCGGGCTGGCCGATGTTCAAGGAGGTCGGCTGCAAGCTGTGGCTCAGTTCCAGGCCTGTCACCAGCGTGTCCAGCTCGTCGCTGGTCAGGATGCTGTAATACAGGGCATTGGCGGATTGCAGCTCGCCCCAGTTGGTGTTTTTGGTGTTGGCGTTGAACTCGGCCTTTAGGATGGTATCCTGCATGGCGATCTGGGCATCCTGCGCCTCGGTCAAATCAGCAGCGGCCTGCTGGTGGTTCTCGATGCCAGGAATCAGCAAAAACCGCACAAACAGCACGATAAAGGCGAACATCGACACGACATACAGTAAAATTTTGTCGCGCTTTGTCATCGGTGCAATTTCCATGGCGCGCCCCTCCTTACTGCGGCGCTGCCAGAATGCAGCGCAGGTCGATGGAATAGCCGTTGTCATCGGCGGTGTAGCCGGTGTAGCTCACGGTGGAAAAGACCCCGCAGTTTTGCAGGGAGCGGATGTAGGTCGGGATGTCAATGACCTGGCTGGAATTGGCGTTGAACAGCAGCTCGCCGGTGGAAGCATTGTAGCTGGTGAACTGGATGGTGATGGACGCGCCGCCCGCCGCCTCGATGCGGTGGAGCAGCGTGCTGGTCACGTCGGGGTAGCTGTTCAGCAGGTTGGTCATGCCAGTGGCGTAGTCCGTCAGGCTGCGGAACTCCGCGGCCTCCTCGGCGTCCAGGGTCGAGGAAAGGTAGGTGGCGGAGTTGTCGGCGCACCAGTTCAGAATATTCTGCCGACGGCTTTTCAGCATCGAGGTGTGCAGCACCATCACGCCCCAGCCCGCCATGCAGACCGCCACCACGGCGATGCCGGGCACAACGGCGCGCAGATCCTTGCTGCGGCTTTCCGTCTTGGCGGCACCGGCAGCTTTTTGCCAGCGCAGATAAAAGTTGTTTTGTTTCATTGCCATAATCGATAAATCCCCAAGGCTATTTATATAAGGTATCAGCGGGCGATGAGATTGCCGGCGGCGTACAGCACGTCGGCCAGGTGGGTGCCGCTTGGCAGCTTGACAGCGGGTGAATCCGGGAAAATCTCCACCGCCAGGCCCAGGGCCTCACACCCGGGGCGGCAGACGGCAAAGTCCTCCGCTGTGGAACCGGCAAAGTAGACCGTGCCGATCTGGTGCTCGCTCTTGTTGGCGATGTGGAACTGCAGAATACCCGAGAGCTTCTGGGCAATCTCGGTGCCGGACTCGACCGAGCCGCGCGGGTTAAACAGGCGGCTGCGGGTGGAGTAGCTGTACTGCCCCCGCACAAACAGGGTCGCAGAGATCGTATCATCGTCAAATTGCAGCAGAACAAAGGTCTTTTGCTGCAAATCGGGAATCGTGCGCACGGCTTTGATGGGTGCGGCCAGCCCCAGATCAATGCAGGTCAGCTTGAAGCCCGCCGCCTTGGCAAGGGCATCGTACCCGGCAATGACGCTCTGCTCTACGCGGGCGGCCAGCACGGTATCGGTGCGGGTCTTGGCATCGCGGGAGAGCAGCATATAATCATCCAGCGGGGCTTTTGTCTCGGCACCGCCAGTGGAAAGCTCGTGGGAAAGCACGGCCATTCGCTTTTTTTCGCTCATGGCGGGCAGCGACAGGATGCGGTGCATAAACTGGCTGCCGCCCGCAATCAGCGCCACGCGGCTTGCAGGCAGTTTGTTCTGGGCGAAAAACGCCTTCAGCGCGTCGGCCAGGTCAGCCTCGTTGGTGATAACACCGTTGATCAGGCAGCCCTCGGGCAGCTGCATCTGCGCGGCGGCGGTAATGCGCGCACCGCCCGCCGTAGGACTGCCCACCGCCGCATACACCGTGCGGCTGCAAAGATACAAAGAGGTAAGTGTTGCCATGTGGACCTCCGAAAAAATTAGTTTAAATCGCCCCGGACGAGCCGCCGATGGTGCCGTAGGACTGGTAGATGGGCACGATAACGGCCGCCACAACGCCGCCGACCACAATGCCCATGATCACGATCATCACAGGCTCCAGCAGCGTAACCAGGCGCTTGGTTGCCATTTCGGCCTCATAGTCCAGCGTCTCACTGATGGTCGCCAGCAGGCTGTCCAGCCTGCCGGTCTCCTCGCCGACGGCGATGGACGACGAGAGCTTTGTCTCAAAGCCGTCAATGCCCGCGATCGCCTGGGACAAGCTGTGGCCCGCACGGATGCTGTCCAGCGCGTCGCCGAACTGGCTCTCGATCCAGCGGTTGCCGATGGCGTCCCGCGCCGCGCCCAACGTTGTAATGATGGGGACGCCGCTGCCGTAAAGATTCGACAAAGTGCTGGCAAAACGGGCCGTGCAGATCTTGCGGTTCAGCACACCCACGACCGGCGCGTGCAGGATAAAGCGGTCCCACTGGCGGCGGACCTTCGGCTGGGCCAGCAAAATGCGGCCGCCCAAAATCAGCAGCAGCACGACCACGATAAGCACCGGCCAGTTCGCACCCACAAAGTCGCTGATGTCAAACAGCAGCTGGGTCAAAAACGGCAGCGTCTCCATTTGGTCAAACATCGGCTTGAACTGCGGCAGCACAAATGTCATCAAAATCGCAAGGACTGCCACGATAAGCACGCCCAAAATGATGGGGTACATCAGGCTGTTGCCTACCTGCTGGTTCATCTTGTGCTCGCGCTCGTAGTAGGTCGCCATACGCATACAGGCGTGGTCGATGCTGCCGGTGCCCTCGGCGCTGCGGATCATCGCCAGCAGCAGGTTCGGGAACGCCGGGGCGCAGGACTCCATCGCGTCAGACAGCGGGACGCCCTTGCGCAGCTCGCCCAAAATCGCCTCATACAGGGCTTTTTGGCGGGCGTCGATGTTGCGCTCATCCGCCATGATGCGGATAGCGCGTACCAGCGGCACACCGGCGGCCAGCAGCGTGCCCAGGTTGCGGCAGAAATCCGCCAGCATGGCAGTTTTCAGCGGGCGGAAGGCGGAGTGGCTTTTCTGGGCCTCCTGCGCGTCGGTCATGTACAGGCCGTCGCCGCGCAGCTTGGTGTACAGCGCCTCCTCGCTGGGGGCGTCGGTCACGCCGCGGACGGTCTTGCCCTGGGCATTGGTGGCAGTATAGCGGAAACGTGGCATAGGGGAGAAACCTCCGAAGGATAGAGTGGCAGGGGGCGGCGTCCTCGACGCCCCGCCCCTGCGCTGCATTACAAAAATTGACAATACCACCCCAGCACCGGCTCACCAAACAGCATGGCAAGCACGATGCCGGCGCAGAGAAACGGGCCGAAGGCAAAATGGTCTTTTTTATCGGCTTTTTTGGCGGCCAGCAGGTACATACCGTACACGCCGCCGCCCAGGATGCCGAAAAACATCGCCAGCAGGGTATTTTGCCAGCCCAAAAACAGCCCGGCGGCTGCCATCAGTTTGATATCGCCGCCGCCGAACGCACCGTCAATGGCAAGGCAGAGCAAAAACATCGGCACGCTGACGCAGACTGCACCGATGATATGCCCCCGCCAACCGGCGGGGGAGAGCACCGTGCCTGCCACGCCGCAGACCGCCAGCGCGAAATTCAGCCGATCGGGGATGGTCTGCGTCTCGGCATCGATGAGCGCAATGCTTAAAAGAATGCCGCAGACCGCCAGCGCCAGCAACGCCGCCCAACTCATGCCGAACAGCCCGTCCGGCAGGCCGAGTGCCGCGCCGTACTGCCGGGTACACCCCAGCGCCAGCACGCCGCCCAAAACTTCCACCAGCAGATACCGCGCCGGAATATGTGCGCCGCAGTGGCGGCACCGCCCGCGCAGGAACAGCCAGCTGAACACCGGGACCAGATCCGGCGCGTCCAGCGTGCGGCCGCACCGGGGGCAGATGCTGCGGCCTTTCAGCGGGTCCATGTTCCGGGGCAGCCGCCAGGCCACAACATTCATAAAGCTGAACAGCGCCGCGCCCAGCAGAAACCGGATCAGACCCAGCAGGCACTCAAGAAGCAGCATGGCCGACCTCCGCGCTGTATTGCAGCCGATCCTCCGCGCGGAACACGCGGTAGCCCTCGGCGGCGTCGTAGATGGCGTACATACCGTTTTCGCAGTAGAGCAGTTTTTCCACCGTGTAGCCGTTGCCGCCGATCTGCAAAAGCGTCACGGTACCGGGCAGTGCGCCCAGTGTCTCAATGGCATCGGCCACACCGTCGGCAAAGCCGTCAGGGCTGGTCTGGTCGGCATAGGGGCGGCCTGTGGCGTAATACTGGGCCGATACGGCCCCCGCCGCCAGCCGAGCCGCCTTGACCTGGGCCAGCGCCTCCCGGGCGCGGGCCTGGTAGCGCAGTTCTGCCGCGCCGGTGACGACCGTATAGATAACCGCCGCCAATGCCAGCGCAACAGCCAGTTTTTCCGAGAAGGCGGCCTTGGCCCACCGTTCCCCGGTTTTGCGCAGCCATGCGCCCAGTCGTGCTGCCAGCATCGTTTCACCCCTGTACTTTATATAATAACGCACTATTCAGTATACCGTGGAAGGACACTGTTTGCAAGAAAATCCGCAAAATTTCCTCATTTTTTGTTGCAAAGTAACGCCAAATGGGCCGAATCCATGCGGATATTGCCGCAGACCACAATATTTAGTGTGATTTTTTTGAAATATCGCACTTCCTTGTTGCGAAAACGTCACAGGCTTAGTATAATAACATCATATATAGTCTGTTATTGTGTCTATCTGTCAGGATTTTTTAGATATGCAGGGAGCATCTATGCTGCATCAACGCAAAAACAAAAAGCGCACCGGCGGTTTTACGATGGTAGAGCTTATGGTCGTGCTGGCCATTATGGGCATATTGGCTGCGCTGGTGGGCGGCGGCCTTATCGCCTACACCCGCCTGGCCCGGTTTGAGAAAAACGAGGCCAACGCCCGCACGCTGTTCCAGGCGGCGCAAATCTCGCTGACCCGCATGGATACTGCGGGCGAGCTGGATGCGTTCTGCGCCGATGTTGAGGATCAGGGCAAGGCGGGCACGCACTTTACCGATGATGTTGTCATCACCGATGCCGCCGGGAATGAGGTGCGCCGCCGCACGGCCAGTGAGCTGAACAACGGCATCTACGCGCTGTACTACGATAAGACCGACGGCACGGGCCAGAACGAGCTGGTCCGGCGGCTGCTGGACGATTATATCTACGATGATTCGATGTTTAACGCCGCCATCTGCGTGGAGATCGACCGGGCCAGCGGGCAGGTGTACTCGGTGTTCTATGACACGAACTCCGACAAGCTGCGCTTTGCCGCGGACGGCGTGGCCGACGCAACCGATATCACCGACCGCAGCTATGACCACCGCCGCAATGACAGCCTGGTGGGTTACTACTCGGCCGAGGACCGCGTCAACGTGGTGGAATTGCAGCAGACGAAGCTGAAAGTCAAGAACCCGCGCCTGTCCAACGGCGAGACGTTGACCCTGAGCTGGGGCGGCAACTCCAACCTGGCCGACATGGACACTGTCTACACGGCAGTGGCTTACCAGGCCGAGAAAAACGGCCTGACCGGCTACAAAATTGCCGATGAATCGAAGCCGCTGTTCTCCATCGAGATCAAGCGCCCCAACACCGAACAGCAGGTGCTGGCGGAACTGGAAACCACCGTCTACACTTACAGCGCCGACGGCACAAGGACCGAGACCAAGCGCACCATGCGCTATCCGCTGAGCTACAACAAGGGCAACTTTGTCCTGACGCTGGACGCCATGGCCGATGCCTCGCTGCTGCGCGCCTGTGAGAAAGATACCAGCACCGCCGACAACGACCTGTACAGCATCACTCGCTTGCTGGCCGAGCCGGAGAATATCATCATCCGCTTGCAGGCTGCCCCGCGGGACGAGTATGCCGACAGCTACACCGCCAGCAAGAGCGAGGACTCCAACGCCGAGAACACGCTGTTTGCCATTGACGGCACCAAAACCGACGCAGAACTGAAATATTTCCGCCACCTTTACAATGTCCGCTGGGCCAAAAACTGGGGCGATGCGAAAGCCACCTACACCCTGAAAGGCCAGGGCATGGGCGCCAACGGCCTGAACTGGACCGGCGGCGGCGTCACCGTCTACACGGCGGCGGGTGTGGGCAAAAACCCCGAGGCCAAGGTCCCCGGTCAGACCGACCCGGTGGCCTGGCCCACCATCCCCGCGCTGGGGGAAAATATCACCCTGCAAAGCGAAACGACTGTGGCCGGCACGGCCCGCGTGCCGATTCTCAACTTGCAGCTGCGCGGCAATTCGGTCGCGGCAGTTGACAAGACGAATGAGAACCCGCTGGACCGCTATGTAGGCCTGGTGGGCGAGAACAATGGCACGATCTCCCACATTACGCTGCGCGACGCCGACGTGCAGGTCAACACCGAAATCAAGGCGCTGACCACCGGGCAGAACGTGCCCGAGGGCGGTATCCGCCTGACGAACACGACCTACTTAGCCGAACTGCCGGAAGGCGACACCGCCCGCCGCGACGGTGTGCGCGCCGTGGGTGCGCTGTGCGGCGTCAACACCGGCACACTGCAGGACTGCACGCTGCTCCACGGCACCAACAACGCCTACAAGGCGCAGGTGCTGGCCACGCTGCATTTTGACGACGATACGACCGAAAAGACTCGCATCCCTGACGCTGCGAACAAATACTACGAGCACGAGCCGCAGGGCATTGGCGGCCTCGTGGGCGTTGCCATACCCAAAAACGATGCAGGCACCAAGCTGGAAAACCTGACCGTGGGCGAGAACGTTACGGTGGCGGGCCTGCTGGTGGACGACGATACCACCGACACCACCGACGAACCCGGCGAAGCAGGGGAAAAGGCCCGCTATACCGCTGTGGCCGCCGACGCGGGCGACACGAAAACGGCCACCCGCTGGCGCAGTGTCGGCGTGGGCGGCGTGTTCGGCACGCTGGATGCAGGCAACCTGAAAACCGACGATAAAACGGTCATTGCCAACGCAGCCAATGTCACCGGCAGCGGCTTTGTGGGCGGCGTTGCGGGCAATCTGTACAGCACCGATACCGCTGCCGACGGCACGATAAAGACAATCGTAAACAGGCTCGCCAGCACCGGCACGGTCAGCGCGGGCGTGAACTATCAGGGCGACAACACTAAGACCGAGCACAGCCTGGTGCTGGGCCAGTTCTTCGGCGGCATTGCGGGCTACACCCAGGATGTCGTGCTGGCCAACTGCACCAGCACTGCCCACGGTACGATGACCGAGACCGACCTGCGCAGCCAGGTGGATGCAGGCTACGCCAGCGACGGCACGCTGAACGACAACAGCCCCCTCAAGGGCGATTTCGTCGGCGGCCTTGTGGGCTTTGGCAAAAATATCCTGCTGCAGAACAGCCGCACCGAGAAAGGCTATGTCCTGGGCAGCCGCTTTGTCGGCGGCCTGGCGGGCGGCTTCACCGGCAGCACGCTCCACGCAGACAGCGCCGCCAACACCAGTGATGTGTTCGGCAACCGCTATGTGGGCGGCATCGTGTCGGTCAACGGCAGCGGCAGCATCATCCAGACCAGCACCAACAGCGGCCTCGTTGCGGGCCTGGGCAAAAATGCAGCCTACGTCGGCGGCATCGTCGGTGTCAACGACGCCACCTGGGGCGCGGACGGCGCCGCCCAGGCCGAAGAAGCGCAACTTGTCAACTGCACCAACAGTATGTCCGGCGACAATGCCACCGACAGCCGCCGCATCCGCCTTTTGCAGGCATTGAGCACCCACGCGGGCATCACCGAGTATGCCAATTATGTGGGCGGCCTGGTGGGCTATAACGGCACCAGGGGCAGCGTGACCTGGGATCAGTACGCCACCCCGACGCTGGGCGCGATCTTGTACGGCGACACCTTCGTCGGCGGCCTGGCGGGCTACAACGATGGGAACGCTGCCATCATCAACACCAGCGGCAAGCCCCTGACTATCCGCGGCCAGATCGTGGCCGACGGTGACGCCGTGGGTGGCCTGATCGGCCTGAACACCGCACCCGTCCTGCCCACCGCCACCGTGGCGGCTACCCGCGTCGAGGGCGTCCACTTCGTCGGCGGCGTCATCGGCGCAAATATGCCGGTGGGCAGCTTCACCGTGCAGGACACCCTCGGCAAGGCGGGCGCACTGACCACCACGGTCACGGCGGGCCGTGTCCGTGCGGACGGCGTGGCGGGCGGCATCATCGGCTACAACCGCCTGCTGGCAGCCCTGCCGCAGAACGTGACCCATGCGGCCATGCTGCCCACCTTCAGCGACGATAATGTGCTGACCGACAGCACGGCCGTGACCAGCAGCGGCGCAGCGGTCTGCCTTGAAAACTTCACCAATACCTTCAACCTCGAGGCCAACGCCTACGTCGGCGGCATCCTTGGCTATAACGATGCAGCGACGAATCTGACCGTCCGCAATGCCGTCAACGGCAGCAGCAGCAACGCGCTGGCCGTCGGCGGTCTGAGCATGGGCACCGACGACACAGCTCACCGGCTGTACCAGGGCGTCAAGCTGCTGAGCCTGAACCAGAACTACGAGTTCGGCGAGACGCGCGGCTACCTGGCGGGCGGCATCATCGGCTTTGCCGCCAAAAATACCACGCTGGAAAACTGTACGAGCTACGGCAACATTGCCCACGCCTGCGCGGCGGGCGGCCTGACCGGCTGGAACGACGGCACGATCAGCGGCGGCATGACCTGCGCTTCGCTGGGCAGCCAGCAGGCGGGCTACCTGTACCTGGGCGGCATCGCGGGCGTCAACACCCGCAGCATCGCCAACGCGGCCCCGGATCAGGGCGTTGTGCTGCGCGGCAATCAGGTCATCGGCGGTATCGCGGGCATCAACATGAGCGGCGCGGCGGTCACGTATGACCAGGCCGCTACCCCCGCCGCGTCGGTGGTCGCTACCTACTGCGCGGGCGGTGTGGCAGGTGTCAACTGCGGCACCATCACGCTGGGCAGCACTACCCAGCTGAACTTCACCGTCACGGCCACGACCTACGCGGGCGGCATCGCGGGCAGCAACAACGCCCGGGGCAGCACGCGGGGCCTTATCACCGGCGGCGTGCCGATGGCCCAGGTCACGGCTGCGACCTACGCGGGCGGCGCTGCGGGCATCAACTATGCCGATATCCGCAATGTCAACAACCAGGCCCCGGTGCGTGCCAACGATACGCTGGCGGGCGGCATTGCGGGCCAGAACGCGGCGGGCGGCGTCATTAACGGCTGCCGGGATACGAACCGCGAAGTCTACGCCACCAACGGCGTGGCGGGCGGCATCGCGGGCACCAACGCGGCGGGTGCGGCCATCCGCAATGCGGAAATTACGGCGGGGGCCACCATCACCGCCGCCAACGGCGCGGCGGGCGGCTTTGCGTCGGAGAACAGCGGCCTGATCGAGAACGGCACGGTCCGCGGCGGTACCATCAACTTTACCGGCGGCACCATCGGCGCGGTGGCGACCTACAACCGCAAGGGCGGCATCATCCGCGGCACGGCGGTGGCGCAGGACGCCAAGGTGCACCTCAACGGCCCGGCCACCATCGTGGGCGGCATTGCGGGCCGCAATGAGCCGGGCGAGGGCACGACCGACGCGGCATGGATTGAAAACGCCGCCGTCAACGCGGGAGCACTGGACTTGAACGGCCTGACCGTCAACGCAAACCTCGTCACCCTGGGCGGCGCAGTGGGCAGCAACGCGGGCAAGGTCAAGGGCACCAACGTCACCCTCAGCGTGACCGAGGGCGACAAACTGGAACGATATCAGAATTTGGGCGGCGTCGCAGGCCAGAACGACGGTACCCTGGATACGTGTACCTATCAGGGCACGCTGGGCCTGGCCAGCGCCAAGGCTGACGGCGATTTTGCCTGGGGTGCGGCCAGCAGGGACGGCAACACCATCGGCGGCATTGCGGGTGTCAACAACGGCACGGTGCAGAGCTGCGCGGTCCCGGCCATCGTATTGCAGGCGCGCGGCTCCAACAACGTAAGCTCTTTGCAGACCGACGCGCAGAAGCTGGACAATGCCACCCACGTAGGCGGCATTGCGGGCCGCAACAACGGCACCATCAGCGCCAGCTATGTGGCGACCGACGCAAACGGCAAGAGCATCATTGCGGCGCGGTACGGCTTTGTGGGAGGCGTGGCAGGCTCCAACAGCGGCAGCATCACAAACAGCGGCAGCCAGCAGGCGCAGGCACTTGTCAGCAAGGTCAACAACGAGTGGCTCCCCCTGAACACCGACGACGCCAACACAGGCATCAACGCCATGGTGGCCGAACTGACAAAGACGGACGGTACTTACACCGGCTTTAAAGGTGTGGATACCGTGGGCGCTGATGATTACGGCTATGGCAGTGTGTACCTGACCGAGAACAAAGCGACCACCTCCGGCGGCCGGTGGGGGACGACGACCACCACCAAGGCGGGCCTGGCTGCCAACGACCTGACCGTCGTGCTGCGCGGCAATAATAATGTGGATAACAATGACAGCCAGCGCGGCAGCGGCTACCTGGGCGGCATCACCGGCTATAACTCGGTGGCGGGTGCAATCACCGACAGCGCTACCGGCCGCTGGTTTGTCTACGGCGATAACATCAGCAAGGCGTCCACCATCGGCGGCATTGTCGGCACCAATATTTCCAGCAAAGACCTGACCACGCTGGTCAACTGCGCGGCGGTGCGCCGGTATACACGGCTCAGCTCCAACAAAAACGATGATAACACGACAAATGAACATATTGGCGCTAAGGCCACGCGCATTGAGGTCCATGTCGGCGGCATCATCGGCCACCAGGGTAACGACCGCGACGACCTGTGGGCGCTGAGCAAGTGCGTCAACTACGGCACGGTCTACAACAGCCGTTCCAACAACATCGGCGGCATCGTCTCCTACTGGACGGACTATGGCGGCACGATCGAGTACAGCTTCAACTTCGGCGACCTGCTGACAAATATGAATGATAATTGGGACAGCTGCGGCACCATGGGCGGTATCGCGGGCTACTTTGATGCGCCTGTCAAGAATACCTCCGCCAATATCCTGCACTGCCAGAACCATGGCTCAATGAAGGGAACGAATAATAAAAGTGCGAACGATATCGGCGGTATCTTTGGCAAGGTGCAGATGGCAGATAAGACCGACCCCATGACCATCAATGTATACGACTGTGTCAATGGCAGTACGGTTGAAATCAAAGCACAGTCTATGGCGGTTGGTATTTTCGGTTATCTGGGGCCGTGGGATACGCGCGGCTCTACAATCGATAATGTTATCGTCAATATTGACCGCTGCCGCAACTATTGTACGAATATGAGCGCCAGCGCCGGCTACATAGTCGGCATCGTCGGCAGCCGTGGCGGCGGCGGCAGAAGTACGCAGCCTACGACGCTGAACAACTGCTTCTCGCTGGTAGGCGGTGATAACTGGCACCCGCTGGCCTATGACAGTCCCGTTGCTGCCGTAGAGAACATCAAGGGTTCAAATAACTATTATATTGACGCATATAGTAAGGATGGCAAGAGCGCTTGGAACGCGCAAGCCCGGAATGAACGCTGGTTGGGCCACACAAGTACCAATTTGACAAACTTTATATGGTCTGGTGCAGACAGCCGCTTTACGGAAAGCATGGAAACCAAAAACTGCGGCGGTCGTCGTTTGAACCTGGGCAAAGACACCACAGACAACAGCTATTTTGCCATGCTGGCGGTGCCAAACAATACGAATGATAACACAACGTATGACCTGTCCCGGGTTGTCTACAACACGGCTTATATCCATGTAGATGCAACGGATACATGGAAGCGTACAGTGAAAACAAAAGATGGCGATGTGTTGGGCAATATCCTGCTCCGTTTTACCGAGACAAACGACAGTATCAAGGGCTCAAGCGGCCAGAACATCCCCAGCAATGGCGATATTACCGATGAAGTCATCCAAAATTATTATAAGTATGTGTTGGAGGCCAATGAACCGAACCAGATCCCCGAATCCATCACGATCCAGCGCAGTGAGGAGACTAAGGACGGCACCGGTGCAGTGTATGGCCGCTATCTCGTAAGCTGGACCGCCCCGAAGCAGGACGCCGCCCACGGCCCGGCCATGTACTATAAGCTGGAAGTGTACAAGACCGACGCAAGCGGCATTGTGACCGATGCCACCCCCATACACACGGCCATGGTCTACGAGACGAAGTACACCTTTGATAACGACCCGGACCGCGACGGCTGGATCGGCAACTTTGTCGTGCGCATTACCCCCATGAACAGCAAGGGCGGCGGTACATCCCGCGATTCTGCGGTGCAGACCTTCGCCCAGACACTGCCCAAGCCGGAAATTGAAGTACGGCTCAAGCGTACCGGCACGGGCAACATATACTATCAGACAGTTGTGCTGACAAACTATGACGAATATGTCAGAATCGCCAATGACCAGTGGAAAGTTGATTTTAAGTATGTGGGCGGCAGCTCCGGCAGCTTTAGCAAAGGCAAGAGTGAGCAGACCATCACCAACGGCTTGGACAATATCAGAACCCTGACTGCTATTGCTAACCCGAGTACCAGCACAGCGCCGTTCATGCGGTCGGAACAGTTCAGCGAGCGTACCGCCATTGCCGGCCCCTTTACAAATCCGGATAGGAACAATGAGTGGAACACCGGCCTGGCGGCTAAGGGCAATGTGACCGTCACAGATCCGACTGTTACAGGAACGACGGTCAATGACCTGACTATCAGCCTGAATTTGTCCTATGCACCGTTTGTGCGGGATGATAACAAGATGCAGGAAGCCCAGCCCATCTACCGCGTCATGCTCGTCGGCAAATACGTCGGCGACAGTGAGACGACGGCCAGCGGCACAAGCCTGACAGGCCAGTATATCACGCTGGCCGCACAGCAGACCCGCGTTGGGGCTGCGGCCACCACCGTGACCTTCCGCAATCTGCCGAAGGAAGCCTTCACCAGCGACTACGAGGATTTGAAAATCGTCGCGGCTCCTGTCGAAAGCGGCATCGGCCCCTCGTACAGCCGTTGGGCAGCTACCGAGGAGGAAGTCACGGCGGCGATTGCCCAGCGAGGCACGAACCCGGTCGCCTACTATGACGGCCTGGAAATCGTGCGCAAGGCAGGCGGCGACGGCTACGAGTACGCCCATATGACCGCGCTGTACTTTGTAGGCAAGGCGTACAATACCAACGACAAAGACAAATCCTATAACGATGTCCTTGCCCCCAGTCAGGTCAAGACACTGCAGACCGGCGTAACCACCCTGCAAGCCCCGACGCTGGACGAGCAGTGGACGAAGGAAGAAGTGCGCGCCGCCAACAAGCTGTATTACACCTTTAGCTGGACCCAGACCACCGACGGCACGAAACCGGATACAACGGAGCAAAAGTACACCATCGAGCTGTACGGCGTGCAGGCCGACGGCAAGCAGGAGACCATCCGCCTGGCAAGCGGCGTGGATTTGGCTAAGAAAGTCACGTTTGACAGCACAACGGGCCGCTACACGCTGGAACTCTGCGTGGACGACGACCTGGCCGAGGGCAGCAAGAGCTGGAAGTACAATAACGTCATTCTCCATGTGGCCCGCGTGTCCGACACGAACGCGCAGATCGGCCTGGCGGACGAGCAGAGCTACGCCGTCAAGACCCGGTTGGATGCCCCCGACGCCCCCGGCGGATTTACCCGCCTGTATGACGAAAACAGCGCCGATGCACTGACATACAGCATCAACTGGCCTGCGGTCGTGGGTGCGGATCATTACACCCTGTACGCCCAGCGCCAGAACGCCGATACCACCTGGGAAACCGTGGAGACCTGGGAGAATATCACAGGCACCCAGACCGAAATCGACATGGAGCAGTACCAGGGCCAGAAACTGCGCTTCTACGTTATTGCCAACCGTGCGGCGGGTGACACCACCGGCTTTGACAGCCCGGATGGCGCACTTTGCGGTCCGCAGGCTGTGAAGTCCCGCGTGGCGGCCCCGACGGTGAGCAGTGCGGCCTTTGCCCCGGCTGCGCCCAGCCAAGCGCAGTTCCTGAATGGCGAAACGCTGCAAATGACAGTCAGCGGCAACACGGCCAGCAGCTACTTCTTTACCGGCTATCTGTTTAAAAATGTGGATGACTATAAGACGATTGCCGCGTTGGCAAATGACTGGCAAACTACCGCTGACTTGGGCAAGGATAAGGCAGACAAGCTGGCTGCATTGCAGACTGCGCTGAATGAAATGCTCAAAAACGGTGACGCCATCTGCATCATCCCCGAAAGTGACCGGCAGAGCGGCGGCGGCACGCCCGCCGGCGGCACGCCCGCCGGCGGCAGCGGCAACAGCGCGGCCTACAACCTGAGTAACGGCTTTACCATGAAGCCCGAGTATTCCCGCTACTACCTGCTGCCCGCCCTGCGCGCTATGGCAGAGACCGGCAGCGGCATGGAATCCTCCAACTGGTACTACTATGTGGGCGACTATATGGGCAAGCCGGAGGATATGCAGCTGCCCGCCATCAAGCTGGACGCCCCGCATGCAGGCCTGACCACGGTGGGGGTGGATTATACGGTCGATTTGTACGCCAGTGATGCCTACACGAGCACTACCGGCAAAACTGACGAAATAACGCTAAACCGCTTTGCGGTACAATGGCAAGCGGCCAACCGTTATCCGTCCACAGGCACGCCGGACGATGGCAGAGTCAGCAACCTGACCGACTATTATAAGTTCACGGTGACACCGGTGCATGGCACTGCCTACACGATTGAAATGTGGACCTATGATGCCGACAGCGAGGAAAAGAAGGACGATGGCACGCCGGAGCACCTGCGCGGCGAAATCAAGACGGTAAAGAAAACCGTCACGATTGACGGCAACAACTACGAAAAATACCTTGACCCGCAAATCGAAAAGGACGCCGACGGCAATGTGACCCGCACCTGGTACGACCTGAGCGTGATGCCTGTGTTCCAAAAGGACACGACGGATGTTGACCACTGGGAAAGCAAGCCGGAATGGCTCCGTGGCTGTGTAACGCAGGACGACAACGCGAAACCGTACTATCAGGTCAGCGTTGTGGCCGAGCTGGAGGGCGTGGAAAACGACAACGGCGAACCCGCTTACCGCGTATTGCTGCCCGATATGGCCAATGTGCTCACCAGCGGCGATGCCCTGCAAAAGTTTACCACCAGCATCCAGGTCGAGACGATGGCTCACTCCAAGGCCGACGGCAAGACCGTGGGCACGCCAGACGCCGAGGCTGTCACCATCGGCGACGAGACCCAGACCGTCGAGCTGATTGCAGAAGAGCCGACGCCCGACGAAAACACCGAAACCACACAACCGACCGAAACGCCCGCAGAGCCGCAAAACGCGCCCCAGCCCGTGGAGCTGACCGACAAGGCCGGGTAAACTACAACAAAGGAGGTGGCATCATGCGCCGAAAAGCACGCGATATCCTGCGGGGCCAGCAGGGCCTTTCGATGATTCTGGTGCTCTGCATCGGTGCCTTGTTTGTGGCCCTGTCTGCGGCACTGGTGTACGCGGCGTCCGTGTTGACGGCCAACGCTAACCGCCAGCTTTTGGAGCAGGAGGCCTACCAGCTGGCCACCAGTTTTTCCGACGTGCTGGAAGGGGAACTGAACACCCCCACAAGCTCCTTCGCCGCGTTCGTGAATGACAGCTTCATGACCTCCACGGCCTACGGCGGCGATATCTACGGCAGCCCCTCGCAGCCCTACTCCTACACATGGAAAGCTGCCGATGCCGACACGAGCGGTGCGGAGGAAATCACCGTCACGCTGCGCCGCCGCCCGGGCGAGGACGCTGAAAAGCTGAACCTGAGCGGCGTGGGCCAGTCCGTCAGCACCAAAAGCGGCTGGCGCGACCAACTGACCAGCTGGCAGAGCAACGACTATCTGCTGACCGATCTGCAGCTGGACGTGACCGTCACCGCCACCAAGGCGGGGGAGAGCTTCGCCTATACCGTGACCTATGACCGGCAGGTACACTACCCGGTGTCTGGCTACACATTTGACGATAGTACGACGGTTTACACATGGAGCGAGGGCACAAACTCCTTTGCCAGCCCCGGTTTGTCGAGTATCAATATTAAACCGGAGGACGCAGAGCGAATCATTGTGCCCCACTTTGACACCACCAACCCGGATAAGTCCACCATCCATTACACCCGCGGTGCCCGCCAGAGCACCAGCACAGCACAGGAGTGAGCCGCCATGAAACACAAATTGCAAAATCAGCGCGGCGAGACCATTGTCGAGGTTATCGTCTCCTTTATGCTGCTGTTGATGTTCACAGCTATGTTTGTGGTGTCGCTGCGGTACGCCCGGGCCATGTCCCAAAAGGCCGAGACGCTGCGGGAGACGGCCTACGCTTTCTGCGCCGGGCTGTACCCGCAGGAAAAACAGGCCCCCGCCTGGCAGACTGAAAAAACCGGGCAGAGCTTTACCTTCAGCGCGGGCGCGGGGGCCGGGGCGTTCACCGTGGACGGTGTGGAACTGGACCAGGTGGAGACCCAAGCCGAAGTGAGCGAGAACGGCGGCACGCCCACCACCGAGACGCACACCTTCCACCGTTACGCCAAGGAGGCAGGGGAGGCAACGCCATGAAGCAGCTGCAAAACAAGCGCGGCACCACGCTGGTGGAGCTGATCGTCTGTATGGTGCTGCTGTCCATCCTGACGCTGGCGGCGGTCACGCTGATACGCCCCAGCGCCCAGACCTACCGGGATATCCAGCTGCAGACCCGTGCGCAAAACCTGGCCGATGCCCTCATCGAGACGATACGCGGCGAGGTGCTGGACGCCAACGGCTATATCCGCTTTACAAACGGCGCGACGGACAGCGCAAACCTGGACAGCGTGTTTGACGCCCAGACCAGTTACAGCGACGGTACGGCGCTGGAATTCAGCGTCTACCCGAACCATGTGGAGCTGATCGACAAGGACCTTGTACCCGCACTGAAAAACAGCAAGGGCAAGGACTTGTTGACCCAGGCCCAGGCCGACGAACTGAAAGATTACCTGCATATGCGGTTTTACCAGCAGGAGCAGCGTGATTTCGCCCCCCTGCACAAGAAGGACGGCGAGAAGATCGCCTACGCCTACACCACCGCCTACCCGAAGGAATCCTACATGGGGCTGTACATCAGCGACCTGCACTTTTACGCCCGCAGCTGGGCACAGGAAAACGACACCGACACCCCGCGCATCACGGCGATGACGGTGGTCATCACAGTAGCCAAGCGGGACAGCAGCGGCAATGATGTCCCCCTGTGTACCCAAAAGGCCATTGTGCCGCTGCCCGGCGAACCGGTGATTTTGTATGCGCCCGGCACCTGGAATGGGAAGGCATCCTCAGAACGATAAGAGACTTTTTGCCATATTATAACAAAATGTGACAAACCACTGGACAAATGCCGGACGGCTTGTTATACTATGAAACATAGAGACGTGCAGCAGGTCGCTGCCAAAATAAGGAGGGGTACAGGATGGCAACCATTGAAATCAGAATGTTGGGCGATTTCGAGATTCGCGTCAACGGCAAACCGGTATTGGCGGTGCTGGGGCAGTCGCGTAAGACTACCGCGCTGGTGCAGTATCTGGTGCTGCAGCGGGGGGAGCGCGTAACCCATAAAGTCCTCACCGATACGCTGTGGGCGGGGGAACGGTCCAGCAACCCGGATATGGCGCTGCGTGCCATCCTGCACCGTTTCCGCAATATGATCGAGGCCGAGGGCCTGGATGAGCTGCGAAACTGCATCCTGACCAGCCGCGGCTGCTACCAGTGGAACCCCCACCTGGACTGCACCGTGGATGTGTTCCGGGTCGGCGACCTGTCCGAGCAGGCCCGCCGCGAGGAGGACCCCGAAAAACGCGCTAAACTGTATGAGCAGATCGTTGATCTGTACCGCGGCCGCCTGCTGCCCCAGTCTGCGTCCGAGCAGTGGGTCGAGGGCGTCAGCGTGCGGCTGCATGGCCAGTACCGCACCGCCATGTTGAGCCTGCTGGAGCTCTGCAAAAAGTGGGGCGAAAGCACCCGCATTATCTCGCTGTGCAACCACGCCCTGGAACTGGACCCCTACGAGGAGCGCCTGTATCTGGAAGAAATCGTCGCGCTGGAAGCCCTGGGCCGCCATAACGAAGCCCAGAAACTGGCCCGCCGCGGTACTGCCATGGGCTGCCTGCACCATGCTATTGAGCCGGGCCGCGCCGGTTCAGCTTACCGCCAGATGCGCCAGGCTGACCGCAATATGGAAGGCGAGGTCGCCAAGCTGGTGGCTGCTCTGCCCGACACCGAGAACGCCGGGGCCTGCATCTGCGATTTCGAGACGTTCAAAGAAGCCTATCGCGTGCAGCGCGGCGTGCAGGCCCGCTACGGCCTGCCGGTGTTCCTGGCAATCATGACGGTGGCCCCCGGCCAGGATGCCGAACCCGACGAGACCTCCACGATGGTGGACCAGTTGGGCGAGCTCATCCACACGAGCCTGCGCCAGTGCGATGTGGCCGCCCGCTATACCGAGACGCAGTATGTCATCATGCTGTGCGGCAGTGCCGCCGAGACCGGATCCAGCCCGCTGGAACGCATCAAGGCGTCGTTCTACCGCGTGCCCGCCCATGGCCGTTACCTGCTCAGCTACAGCTTGTACGTGCCCGAAGTCAAGCCCGACGGCGGCCGTGCCCGCCGCAAGCGCAGCAAAAAACAGTAAAATATTTCCGCCCAGCCGCAAAAAAGTTTCGCGGCTGGGCGGCTTTTTTTGATTTTTTACACCTTCCACAATCTTTTGCCTAAAATTTTTTACAAAAAATCCGAAAAAACTGTTTAAATTTCCATGATAATGTGGTAAAGTAGTATCAAACAGGCGGGAGTGTTCAAAAATCGCTCCGCCGCAAAGAATATCTACGCCGCAGGGCAGTTGGAAATGCCCCGGCGCGAAAAGAGGTTTGACGATCCATGGGCTACGCAAGCAAAGACATCCGCAACATTCTGGTGGCCGGCCACGCCGGCTGCGGCAAAACGACGCTGACCGAGGCGCTGCTGTACATGAGCGGCGCGACCGAGCGTATGGGCCGCGTCGAGGACGGCACCACCGCCAGCGACTTTGACCCCGAGGAGATCCGCCGCAAGGCATCGCTGAATTCCAGCGTCGTGCCGGTTGAGTTCGAGGGTGTCAAGTACAACCTGATCGACGCACCGGGTCTGTTTGACTTTGAGACCGGCGCTGCCGAGGGCATCATGGCTGCCGAGAGCGTGCTGATTTGTGTTTCCGGCCGTTCCGGTGTCACCGTCGGTGCCGAGAAAGCCTACCAGATGGCGCTGAAAAACAACAAGGCGCGGATGATTTTTGTCACCAAGACCGACTTAGAGAACGCCGACTACTTCAAGATTCTGGAGCAGATGAAAATTAAGTTCGGCCCCAGTGTCTGCCCCTGCGTTGTGCCGGTCCGTCTGGACGACGGCACTGTCGCCTACATCAACCTGTTCAGCCAGAAGGCCTTCAAGTACGAGGGCGGCAAGCAGATTCAGATCGACGTGCCTGATATCGGCCACCGCTTTGAGGGCCTGATCCAGGCCATGAGCGAGGCCATCGCCGAAACCGACGAGGCCCTGATGGAGAAATTCTTCGAGGGCGAGGCCTTCACCACCGAGGAGATCGTCCAGGGCATGGCCGCAGGCGTGCGCAGCGGGCAAATTACCCCTGTGTTCTGCGGCTCTGCCGTCAACGGCCAGGCACTGGATATGCTGATTTATAACATGAACGTGCTGCTGCCCGGCGCGGATACCGCCTCCGCTGTGGGTGAGGCGAACGGCGAACCGGTGGAGATCACCGCCGACCCCGCTGCCCCGCTGTGCGCCTACGTGTTCAAGACTGTGGCGGATCCCTTCGTCGGCAAGCTGAGCTTTATCAAGGTTCTGTCCGGCAAGCTGACCGCCACCAGCAACGCCATCAACGCCCGCACCGGCCAGCCGGAGCGCCTGGGCAAGACGCTGACTGTCTGCGGCAAAAAGCAGACCGACACCCCCGAGATCGCTGCCGGTGACATCGGTGCGGTCGCCAAGCTGGCTACCGCTAAGACCGGCGATACCCTCTGCGACCCGGCCCGCGTCGTCGCGCTGCCCGCGCCGGTCTACCCCATCAGCTGCTACCGCATGGCCGTCAAGGTCGCCAAGAAGGGCGACGAGGGCAAGGTCGGCGGTGCGCTGACCCGCCTCATCGAGGAGGACCCGTCTATCAAATTTGAGGTCGATCCCGAGACGAAGCAGCAGATCATCAGCGGCCTGGGCACCCAGCATCTGGAAGTGGCCCTTGCCAAGCTGAAGAATAAGTTCGGCGTGGAGATCACGCTGGAGACCCCGCGCGTGCCTTACCGTGAGTCTATCCGCAAGAGCTGCAAGGCCCAGGGCCGCCACAAGAAACAGACCGGCGGCCACGGCCAGTTCGGCGACGTCTGGATCCAGTTCGAGCCTGTGCAGGGCGAGGCCATTGAGTTTGCCGAGAACGTGTTCGGCGGCAGCGTGCCGAAGAACTTCTTCCCCGCTGTTGAAAAGGGCGTGCGCCAGGCGGCCGAGCACGGTGTGCTGGCCGGTTATCCGATGGTCGGCATGAAGGCCACCCTGCTGGACGGCAGCTATCACCCGGTCGATTCCAGCGAAATGGCGTTCATCATGGCCGCTAAGCTGGCCTACAAGGCTGCTATCCCCGAGGCCGGCCCTGTCCTGCTGGAGCCCATCGGCACACTGAAAGCTCATGTCCCGGCGGACAACACCGGCGATATCATGGGCGAAGTCACGAAGCGCCGCGGCCGCGTGCTGGGCATGAACCCCGATGACGACGGCCTGCAGGTCGTTGAGGCGGAAGTGCCCATGGCCGAGATGCAGGATTTCACCACCTTCCTGCGTCAGCTGACCCAGGGCCGCGGGTACTACACGTTCGAGTTCGTGCGGTACGAGACCCTGCCCCAGATGCTCGAGAGCAAAGTCATCGAGAAGGCCAAGGCGCTGGGCAACTTTGCAGATGAGGATTAAAGCGTAAAAAATAAGCACCTGCTGACCGGTATGCGTGTGACCGGTCAGCAGGTGTTTTGTTGTATGGCGTTGTAGGGGGCGGCGTCCTCGACGCCCCGTGGGCAAAGCCTGAATCTCCCTGTCAGGTAATCTTCAGCGCCCGCTGCACCCGATACACAATATATCGGAACAGCCCGACGATCAGACTGCCCTCCACCCAAAAATAGTTGGGCAGGTTGCGCCAGCGGAACTTCGGCTTCTGTATCTTCGGCAGGGCGACCCAGGCTTCGTGAAAACCCTTGGCGTAGTCATTGCCGAACCCGCGCAGCCGGAACATCAAAACTTTCAGCAGATACCCCAGCAGCATCGGGATAAAGTTGATGACCAGCATCAAAAGCGGCTGGTTTTTGTAGGGCAGCAAAATACTGTTGCGCCCGCTCTGGATGCTCTTGAACGGATTGTACCGCACCGCACCGGTCGTCGCGCCGCAGATGTGGCGGCACTTGGCCGTGGGGCAGTAGACGTTCTTGTAGCCCAGGCTGTTCGCGCGCCAGCTCAGGTCAACATCCTCATAGTAGGCAAAAAACAGTTCGTCAAATACGCCGATTTCGTCCAAAATCGATTTGCGGTAGAGCGCCGCACCGCCGCAGGCGCTGAAAATGCGGCAGGGCTTGGTGTAGCGGCTGGCTTTCAGGCCGTCGCCGCGCTTGCAGGCAAAACCTAAAATTGTCACATAATCGCCCGCGTCGTCAGCCAGCTCCGGCTCATAAAAGCGCAGCATCAGGCTGCTGACGGCAAAAATCTTCGGGTCGGCGTCAGCGGTCCTGATAAGCTCCGCCAGCCAGTCCGGCTCGGCAAAGGCGTCGTTGTTGAACAGCACCGCGTACTCGCCCTTGGCAATCGCAATGCCCTGGTTGACTGCGTGGGAAAATCCGGTGTTCTCGGCGTTCTCAATCAGTGTGTAGCGGTCACGGCCGCGGTAGCTGCGGGCAATTTCCAGGCTCTCGTCTTTAGAGCCGTTGTCAATGACGATCAGCTCAAAGTCCTGCTCGGTCTGTGCCCAGACCGACTCGATGGAATCCCGCAGCCAGCCCGCGCCGTTCAGATTCGGGATGATAACAGATGCTTTCATGGCGTCTCCTCAGCGGTAGTAAGGGGTGGCGTAGTAGTAGGCCAGCTGGCTGTGCACCACGGCGCTGAACACCAGCGCGGCCACCAGCACCAGCAGCGCCGCGGCTGCCGCCACGACCAGCGTGCGGACGACCTGCGCCCGGGCCAGCCGCTTGCGGGCCTCGTTGTGGGTGCCGCCAAAGCTCCACACCAGCGCCAGGATGAACCCCACGACCGGGATGGCAAACAAAATCATCGTGCCGGTGGTCGCGCCCTGGCTCATGGCTTCTGCCATCGGCTCGGCCTCGCGGTCGTCGGGCGCGCCATACAGCGGCGCGGCGGGACCGGGCTGGGCGGCGGGGCGTACCGCCAGCGGGGCCGGGGCACCGCACTGGGGGCAGCGGTCAGCGTCGTGCGGCAGCAGCAGGCCGCAGTTTTTGCAGTAACGTAACATCTTTACCTCGTTATTCGGCCAGCGTCAGATTGCGGTCCAGCTGGGTGTTCAGGATGATCTGCGTGTTGGTGGAACCCATCTTCTGCATCTTGGTCAGCAGGTGTTCCAGTGCGTCAATGTCGGTGCAGCTGACCTTTATGATAAAGTTGTAGCTGCCGGTCACGCGGAAGCATTGCAGCACCTGGGATTCCTGCTCGATCATCGCCAGAAAGCTGGCGCGGGTCGCGGCGTCCACCAGCACCGAGATCAGCGCCTCGACCCGGGCGGGGGCGTCTGGGTGGCGCAGCACCACGGTGTACCCGCCGATGATGCCCTCCTGTTCCAGCCGGTGGATGCGGCTGGAAACAGCCGGGCTGGTCAGATTGACCTGCTGGGCAATGTCTTTGACTGGCATACGTGCATTTTCCGCCAGCAGCTGTATAATTTTGTGGTCGAGATCATCCATGAGTTGACTCCTTGTTTTTCTTTTGTATAATGCGCACAAAAAAATAAAGTGAAGTATACAGTCATTGTTATCTTTAACAAAATTGAAAAAGTATGCTTTTTTCTGCGCCTGCTAAATAAAATTAAGCTATCGTGGTTTTATTATAATCTTTTGAAAACCAAAATGCAAGTATGACATTTGACATTTTAAGAAAACTTGCTATAATAATATTTGTAATCAACCAAGACATTCACTGACCTTTATATACTTTCCCACCCCTCTATGCACAAAGGCCCGCAGGTATCCCCTGCGGGCCTTTGTGTTTGTACAGATAGGACAGATGCGGGCAATGTGTGCAAAATATGGAGCAAACTAAAGCCTTCCCCTCGGGGGAAGGTGACCCAAAGGGCTGAATGAGGGGCGCGTGTACCGCTATTGCCCGCAAATGGGTTGCTGCTGGAGGTTTGCCCCTCCTCAGTCCGCTTCGCGGGCAGCTTCAGTCTCCGCGCTAAGAGCCGCCTTCGGCGGTTACGCTCCGACACGCGCCTGCGGGCGCAGCCCCTCGGAGGGAAGCCTTTGCAAAATTTACAATTTAAACTCCACCGCATTTGACGCAGCACCGTTCTCTATGCTATAATAAAAATTCCGACGTCACTCGTCATTTTTTACGGAGGAATCACCTATGCTTATCCCTGTACTGCTGTTTATCGTCGGTCTGCTGTTCCTTATTAAAGGCGGTGACTGGTTTGTTGACGGTGCTTCTGCGCTGGCCCGGCGGTTCCACCTGCCGGAACTGCTCATCGGTGCGACCGTCGTTTCCATCGGTACGACTTTGCCGGAGGTCATGGTCTCCACCATGTCCGCGCTGTCCGGCCATGGCGAGATCGCCTACGGCAACGCCATCGGCTCGGTCATCTGCAACGCGGCGCTCATTGCGGCTATCACCATCGCCGTGCGCCCCGGCAAGGTCGATCCCAAAACGCTGAAAACCCCGGTCGCCTTCTTCTTTGCGGCGGCGGCCATCTACTGCATTGCGGCGTATGTTTTCGGCAAGTTCACCCGCGTCATGGGCTTTATCATGCTGGCTATGTTCGTGGCCTACATGGTCGTCAACGTGCTGCAGATGAAAAACGCCCCCGCCGTTGACGCTGAGACGTCCGAAGAAGAGGAAATGTCCCTGGCCAGGACGCTGATCCTGCTGGTGCTGGGCGCGGTGCTGATCGCCGTGGGCGCAAACCTGCTGGTGGACAACGGTACCCTGATTGCCCAGGCCCTCGGTGTGCCGGAGAGCGTCATTGCACTGACCTTTGTCGCGCTGGGTACCTCCCTGCCGGAGCTGGTCACGGCCATCACCTCGCTGGCCAAGGGCCACAGCGACCTGTCGCTGGGCAACGTCGTCGGCGCAAACGTGTTCAACCTTGTGCTGGTCAGCGGCGTGTCCGTCTCGCTGGCACCCTTCACCATCCCGCAGAACTCCACGCTGTTCGGCATCAATTCCAGCCTTGTGTTGGAACTGCCGGTCATGCTGGCCGTCATGCTGATTCTGACCGTGCCCGCCCTCGTCAAGGGCAAGCTAAACCGCGGCCAGGGTATCCTGTTGCTGGCCATCTACGCCGCCTTTTGCGTAGTGCAGTTTACGCTGTAATATAGTAGAAGGTAGTTCCCTATGAACCTGCAAGAACTTTCCGCCGCCATCAACACGCTGGGGGCGTTCTGCGGCCCGCGGGGTAAAAACTTCCTGGCCCATGTGGAGGTCCCTGCCGAGGTGCAGGCGGCCTTTGCCCAGCTGCAAACCGTCTACGGCACCGACACCCGCGCCGCTAACCCGGCCTACGCCACAAAATAAATTTTGCCCAAAATGAAACGCCCTGCCGCGGTACACACGGCAGGACGTTTGGTTTTTCCGGCACACGGCGTGCCGGGGGTCATATTTGCTTGTGCTTGCGGCGCAGTACCATTGCGGCCCGTTGCCGAAGCATAAAGGCCCGCGGCCCGGCATACATTGGTGCGAGGTGGTGTGTATGCTGGGCATTTTGGGTTTGTTTTTGCGCGCGGCGGCGGGGCATATTTTGTACCTGGCACTGCATCTGGAAAGTGGGTCCTTCCCGCGGCCCTTGTCCCCGGATCAGGAACGTGCGGCCTTTGCGCAGCTGCGCGGCGGCGGGGCCGGGGCTGCCCGCGCCCGGGATCTGCTGATCCGCCACAACCTGCGCTTGGTGGCGCATATCTGCAAAAAATACTACGCGGGCACAGCTGCCCAGGACGATTTGATCTCGATCGGCACCATCGGCCTAATTAAGGCGGTGGACACCTTTGACCCGGACAAAGGCAAGCGCTTTTCCAGCTATGCGAGCCGGTGCATTGAAAACGAACTCCGTATGGAGCTGCGGAGGGTGCGCAAGGCAGGGGTGCAGGTCAGCTTGCAGGAGCCGCTGGAGGCTGGCGGGCAGCTGACGCTGGCCGACACCCTGCCCGATGACGCCGAGATGGAAGCCGACTGCGAGCAGCGGGCCGACGCTGCCCGGCTGCGCGGGCTGGTGGACGCCCTGCCGCCCCGGGAACGGGCGGTCATGCAGATGCGGTACGGCTTTGGGGGCGGGCCGCGCACCCAGCAGCAGACGGCGCAAGCGCTGGGCATCAGCCGCAGCTATGTATAGCGCCGCCACTAATGTAAACGATGCCCGGAGAGCCGAAAGGCTCCCCGGGCATACAGAAACGGAGGTCACCCCCATGGGAAAATACCAAAAGAACATCGAAGCTGCCCGCCGAATTACCGTGATGCAGTATTTGGAAACCTATCACCCCGGCGAACTTGTGCGCAAAACGGATCGCGAGTACCTTTTAAAAGATATATATAAACATGAATTTCTGAACTGGATGGAGCTTGCGCACGAGCCATGACTCAAATCCATGATCGCAGATATAGTGAGTATCTTCGCAACGAAGATCGCAATGATATCTGGGCGTATGGAATCGCATTCTTTAAGAAACGGTGTAAGGTTGTTGCCGAAAAATTGAAGTAAAGCTGACCACCGGAGTCTTGCCAACTGTGTGCATCTGAACTGAAATAAAACATTTTTTCTGCCAAGAGTGTCCGGCTCTTGGTAGATTTTTTCACGCGCAGATTGATTATTTTATGAGCGAGTTTATCCCCGCACCTCTTGCAAAACTGAAAGAAGCGCGGTATAATATGACCAAATGAACTAAAACGGTCATATTTAAGGAGGCGCGAGCTTGGCTTTTACCGATTACGAGACCGAGCAGCTCCGCAAGGCGTTGCTGAAGGAAACAAGACATTGCGCTGTTACACTGGGGATGAAGAAAACCTCCGTGGATCAGCTGACGAAGGCGGTCGGCATTGCGAAGGGCTCGTTCTATAAATTCTTCGAATCCAAGGAAATGCTTTTCTTCGCGGTTTTGGAGAACATTCACTCTGAGCTTTACAGAGTGGCTGACTATGCACTGAGCGAAGCTGACAGCTTACCGCCGCCGGAGCGCGCGGCAAAGGCGGTTCTTGCCGTTTGCCAGCGACTGTCTGATACCGGCGACATGGTTTTCATTGAAAACGATGCAAAGCTGCTTTTGCAGAGACTGCCGGAGGATGTCAAAAACGTGCATTACCACGATGACGAGACGCACATCCGCCAGCTTTTGGAGAAATATGACCTTGTGCCGAATCGCGGCATCTCTTTAGCTGCCGCCACGGTGCGGGGACTGATCTTGACTGTTTCCCACAAGGAGCAGATTGGAGAACTGTACCCGCAGGTGCTGGAAACGTTAGTGTACGGCGCTTGCAGGGAGTTGTTTAAATAAGCGGAAGGCCGCAGAGATGCGGCTTTTCTGAGATACAGTAGTTAGTACCATCTAACTGTGTGGTTGTACGTATCGGCTAGGCAAGCCTAACATTGAAAGGAATGATAGCGATGCAGGAACACAAGAACTTCTGGGACAAAAATGCCGGTCGATACGACCGCTTTATGCGAAAGGATCGGGCAGCGTATGAGGAGATGTATGCGCTGATCTGGCCGGTGGTGAAAGCCAAAACGGTGCTGGAGCTGGCCACCGGTACGGGGTTGATTGCTAAAAACATCGTAAACGCGGCGGCGCATATCGAGGCGACGGACGCCTCCGTGGAGATGATCGCCGAGGCAAAGCGGGATAATCAATCTGCCAAGCTGTACTTTTCGGTGCAGGATATGTTCCGCCTGCCCTATGCGGACGAGTCCTTCGAGGTGGTGATCGTGTCCAACGCGCTGCACATCGTACCGCAGCCGGAGAAAGCCCTCGCCGAGATTCATCGGGTGCTGAAGGACGATGGCGTGCTCATCGCGCCAACCTTCACCCACGCAGAAAACTCCTTTTTCGGAAATAGTAAGGCTTTTTTCCTGAAGCTGGCGGGCTTTCCCCTATACAGCAAGTGGACGAGCGAGGAATACTTGCGCTTCCTGAGGCAAAACGGCTGGGCGGTGCGGAAAAGCGTTGTTCTGAAAGCCTCATTCCCGCTGACCTATGCCGAGTGTGAGAAAACGGAGGTGTGATATGTCATTCTT